>NZ_JBSRDC010000004.1:0-145711 GCF_055145285.1 Salinivirga sp.
AAAATCGTTGCGCTCGCCGCGTGAAAACATTCCGGACAAAACCATACTTAAATAAGACACGGCGTGTGTAAGCAAATTACCTGCATAAAAACAAAAAATCATCCCGGAAATTCATTGGCAAACACACCGTGTCTACCAAGTAACCTTTCGCGGATAAAAACAGAATGAACAAAACACCAATATCTCGACAACAAGCCCCCCCCACGGCTATATTCAAATAAACCTTTCATTATAATTTATTTCTTACGAATCATTTTCAAAGATTTGTTATCTTTATTCTTTATTATCGCATCTATTTCTTATGAGCAACCGATATCACATTTTATGCCTTGTGTGCCTGGCAATAGCTCTTCTTATGAAGAGTAATGCATCTTTGGCTGCAACACAAAAAGGTACTCTGCAAAAAGAAACCATTATTGTGGGTGGCGATTATGATTACAAACCATACACCTACCTTGATAAAAACGGCGAAGCCCGGGGATTCGATGTAGAGGTAATAAAGCATATAGCCAAAGCCTATGGCTTTAAAATAGAGTTCCGTTTTACGGAATGGGAGGAAGCTCTCAACAACTTAAAAAACGGCAAAGTTGACCTACTACTGGCAACGCTTTACACCGACATAAGAGATTCTGTTTTTGATTTCACCATTCCTTACAACGAGGATTATTACGATGTATTTGTGCGGAAAAACAGCCCGATAAAAGAGATCGGTGATCTTGCAAACAAAGAAATTATTTCTTTAAAGGGCGATGCTTCTATTAACCGTTTTATTGAACCCATGGCCCTTTATAAAAACACCACCGAGGTAGGCTCTTTGCCCGAAGCCATTCGTTTACTATCAGAGGGTGAGGGAGATGCTGTGTTAGCACCTTATTCCATTGCCATGCAAACCATTGATGATGCTAATATCGACAACCTCAAATCGATTGGATATTCCATTATGCCCATTTTGTACCGGTTTGCCGTAAAAAATGACGATACAGAACTACTTTCAGTTTTAAACGACGGAATTGATGAACTGAAGGTTTCAGGTTTAAAAGAAAAGCTGCAAAACAAATGGAAAATTTATCAACGTAAACAAATATCGGTGATGAAAGTGCTCCGGTACATAGGCATTGGCCTTATCCCTATTATCGTCCTCATCATTATGCTCGTTATATGGACCCGTATGCTCAGAAAAAGAGTGGCCGAGAAAACAAAAAGCCTTCAGGAAAAAACCAATTCGCTTGAGGACATGATTAAAACCAAAGACAAACTTTTCTCTATTATTGCCCATGATCTAAAAGCCCCTTTCAATAGTATTCTTGGCCTGTCGGACTTGCTGCAGGAAGATGACGATAAAAACGACATTGAACACTCTAAATACCTCGCAAAACATATACACACCTCAGCCAAAAACACCTTAAACCTGCTCGAAAATTTATTGAGTTGGGCCAAAATGCAAACAGGCCAGATGAGCTTTAACCCTGAAACGCTGCATTTACGAGACATCACCAATAATGTGGCAGACATTGCAAATGCCTCGGCAAAAATTAAAAACATCTCCATTCAGCAAAATATTGACAATGATATGCAAATATTTGCTGACAGAAACATGCTCAAATCAATACTGTACAACCTGATCAGTAATGCCATAAAATTCACACACAAAAATGGCACTGTCAATATCGAAGCACAACAAACAAACACATCAACACAAATAAAAATATCAGATAATGGCGTGGGAATCAGCCCCGAAGACCAGGAAAACCTTTTTAGCTTACGCTCAAGCATATCCACCCAGGGAACAGAAAAAGAAAAAGGCAGCGGTCTGGGACTTATTTTATGCAAAGAATTTATTGACCGGCACAACGGACAAATTGATGTAAACAGTGAAAAAGGACAAGGCACAACATTTATTATTGAATTACCAATTTCTGGAAAGCAATAAAAAACAGCAACAAAGGAATTGAAACAAATAACGTCGCTTCACCACTCCCTTAAACGAATCTGTTTGTTGAACAGGCAAAACGTACAGCCTAATCATCGTAAAACACTATATTTTTTTAAAATTTTCTTGTAACTTTTGCGAATCATTATCGTCATACAACCGGAAAAGCTAACACCATGACCACAGAGGAATACAATCAGAGTGTTGATGAGTTCAGTGATGCCGTGTACCGATTCATGCTCAAAAACACTCGTAACGAGGAGCTTGCCAAGGACATTGTACAGGAGTCGTTTGCCAAAATGTGGGTGAAAAGGAAAGAAATTGATGGCCAAAAAGCCCGTTCATACCTTTTTTCCACCGCGTATCATCAAATGATTGATGTATACCGTAAAGAAAACCGCAAAGACGACTTCGAAACAGTGCAGGAGCAAGATTACGCGCACGACGACCAGTACTCCGACCTGAGCGAAGTGCTGAGTGAAGCAGTTAAAAAACTGCCCGAAATACAGCGTTCGGTTTTGATGCTACGCGATTATGAAGGTTACTCCTACCAGGAAATAGGAGAAATAACCAAACTCAACGAATCGCAGGTGAAAGTATACATATACCGGGCGAGATTGTATCTGAAGAAATATATTGGTGCCATGGAAAATGTAATATAATGACAAACATTAATCGAAATAACTACGAAATCTATATGATCGACTATCTCGATGGTCAACTCTCAGAAGCCGATGAGCAATCCCTCATGCAGTTTCTGAAAGAAAACCCTGACCTGAAAGAAGAACTCGATCTGATAAAGAACAGCGCACTTCCTGATTCAGATGTGGTTTTTGATGCCAAAAATGCCCTCAAGAAAAACCTGGAGGACGAGCCCATCAATGATGAAAACATTGACGAATGGTGTATTGCTGCAATGGAAGAAGATTTATCTCCGGCAGGGAAAACAAAATTTGCACAAGAATTAGAAAAACATCCGGCTTTCAGAAACATATTTACTCGTTACCTTAAAACCCGCCTTGAGGCTGAAGATATTCCATTTCCCGGTGTTAAACCCTGGCAATTACCAAACTTTGAAACCAGGCCATCCATCGAAGATGCCGACTACTGGATTATTGCAGCCCTGGAAAACGACCTGACCCTTGCACAACGCAAGGAATGGGATACATTTAAAAAACAAATAAACGGTATTGACAAACTTGAAAAAGATTATCTTACCACTAAGCTGATACCCGAACAAATCACCTATCCCGAAAAAAGCAAATTAAAAAAGCGTAACTCCCGCATGCGGTACCTGTACCCATTATCGGGAGTAGCAGCTGCAGCAGCATTGTTTTATTTGTTTATCAGTATTGCCAACATTAACCAAAACACCTATCAGGAGTTTAATAAAAAAATGGCCGGAATAGAACAGCAAACTGAGGAGGGCCGATACCCCAACCCGGCATTTATCAATCCGGCCATGAAGAGCCACATGGTTAATACAATAAAACACTTTACAACTGCCCAAAACCGGAAGGAAGAAACAATTCAAAAACAAAAACCCACTTTTACAAAAAAACATTTTACCACACTTGAACCCATGCCCATCAGGCAGGCAAGCATCGAAAACTTTGAAAATGAAAACATGCCAGAGCCTGAAATGCAAACCGAAGTTATTTCAGCCAATGAGGTGATGAATAAAATGTATGCGCAAAACAGCCAGCCCTCATTCAATGTAAAACCCGAAGATAAATTAACCCTTTTTAAAGTAGCACAAAAAGGCGTAGAGGCCGTGAACAATAAAGTAGGAACGAATATGAACCTGCAGGCCAAATATGACAATCGTGGTCAAAAGAAAAAAGTGCACTTTTCAACGAGGCTTTTTTCCATCACAAGAACAGTAAATAAATAAGGTAACTTATCATTACAACGAATAGTCATAAACACGAAATCGGAAAATAAAGCATGATGAAAAAAATAATTCTAATCCTCAGCATTCTAATCCTCTTTACCACCGGGAAAATCCAGGCGCAAGAGGATACCATAAGCAACCAACATACACCTGACACCACCTATATTGATTTAAAAAACAAACGCATCATCATTATTGATAAGGTGGGTGGCAACTACGATACTTTTGAAGATGATGACGACGAAGACAACCGCACAGAACAAAAGCATAAAAGCGCCGATTTTGATTCACACTGGGGAGGTATTGAATTAGGACTAAACACATACATGACCCCGGACCAATCGCTCACACTTGGCGAAGACCAATACTACCTGGAGCTGGAAGACTCAAAATCGCTGGAGTTTAACCTTAATCTTTTCGACATAGCCATACCCATTATTGACGACCGTGTAGGGCTGGTCTCGGGTCTTGGTTTCAGCTGGAACAACTATAAGTTCGATAACAAACAACTGGTCCTTCAAAACGACAGTTCAGCGCTTTACTATGACAGTGTATCGTTAAAAAGCTATAAAAAGAACAAGCTCACAACCGTATTCCTGACAGCGCCACTGGCATTGGAATTCCATTTTCCGGCTGGTAATAAAGAAGTCTGGTTCCTTGTGGGTGGATATGCTGGTGTGAAAATCGGCTCGTACGTAAAACTGGTGGCCGACGATGATGATAAATCCAAAACAAAAGAAGATTATCACCTCAACACATTCCGTTATGGATTCAGAGCCGCTGCAGGAGTCAATAATTGGAGTATTTATGCCACCTACAGCGCCAATCCATTATTCAAAAAAGACGAAGGACCGGAACTTTATCCTGTAAGCGTGGGAGTAGGACTGGCGTTTTAAAACAACCCTAATCGTAAAGTACATATCCCCCAGAGTCGAACCAATAAGATAGGTTGCGGCCTTTTATATGTACAAATAGCGGAGGCCGGGCAACAAATCAATCAGGCTAATATCCAATGATAAGATTGCAGCAAGGCTTCCATTAAATCGTTGCCTTTCAGTGAGGACCGCACTCAAAGCCAGACCCTCACTATTTATTTACAAGGTTTTATAGAATTTCCGTCAATGATAACGCTCTGTGAAAAAACCGATTCTAAACAAACACGCAGAAACAACCCGTGAAAGCTCAACAGAACCTTTTGAAATTTGGAATTTAAAAAAGCATCAGCCATCATACTTCCCCGTCTTATCTTCAATCGCTACATCTTTTTCAGAAGCCTGCATCTTCAAATTTATCAGTGTCGAAGGAGCCACATTCAGTACTTCCTCTTTCACTTTGGTGAGAATTTCCAATGCATTATCCCAGGTAGTTTCAATAACTGTTTCAAACGGACAAACACGATATTTTACGCCGCTGCTTTCAATTACAGCAATCGCCTTATCAACCACATCGTAAACATTATCAACTCCCTGTGGTAAAACCTGAATAGCTACATTAATCTTTTTCATTTTTCTGTCTTTTTTAACTTACTGCATTCAAGATGCTTAATGATTTCCTATCCACCAAAGATAAAAATTTTATCACCAGGTGTAACATATGCATGAAGTGTTCGTCCTAATATTGAACCCGCGAAAATGAATGTTTAACCCCATTCATTTCCGTTTATTAACCCTTAAAACCATTATTTTATGAAACCCAAAAATCACCCTTTTTTGGCCCTGGCATTAGTATGTCTCCTTTTCAGTATCAGTACCCAGGCCGCAGAAAAACCAGGAACAATTACAGGAATTGTAATTGAAGCAAACACCAAAGAACCTGTAGCATTTGCCAATGTTGCATTAATGAACCAAACAACAGAGAACATTGTCGCAGGAATCATTAGCGACGAAACCGGGCACTTCAAACTGAATGGAGTTCCTTATGGCAATTACAGGTTACAGGTGTCATATCTTGGTTTTGAACGCAAGATGCTTCCCATTAAGCTTAACAGAGAAAATAAAATCCTGGAAGTGGGCACCATACCTTTAAATCCTAAAAGCGAACAGCTTGATGAGGTTATGGTAGAAGAAGAACGCCTTAAAGGAAAGCAGGAAGTCGACCGCACGGTTTATACGGTAAACACAAAGGTGCAGGAGATGTCAACCGACGGCATGGATGTACTCAAACAAATCCCCGGAGTTACGGTTGATTTCCAGGACAATGTAACGCTCGAAGGTACAGGTAATATTCTGTACCAGGTAAATGGCATCACACGCGATAAAGATTTCGTAGCACAACTCAACCCAAATGATTTTAATAAAGTAGAGATTGTAACCAATCCCGGCGTGGAATATGAAGCAGACATAGACGCGGTGATCAACATTGTGTTAAAAAAACGCCCCAAAGGTGGCCGGGGAAAAATTTCTGCCCAGTTACCTAATCCGGAATCGATATTGGGTAACCATAATGCCAGTATTGAATACGGAAATGATAAATTTCGCGTATTTCTCTCAGATCGCTTACATTTCGAAAACTTCGATGCCAATCAAACTACCGAAACCCGCATTATTAGTGGCAATAATGTAACATCACTTTATGAAGAAGGCTCCGGTAACGCCACGTGGATGAACAATAGCACAAATTATGGAATTGATCTGTTCCTAAATGATAAAAACACCATAAACCTTTATGGTAGCGTATATCTGCGCAACATGAATCAAAAAAATTACGAACAGCATGGCATACAACAAACAAACGATGTGTTGATGAAAGAATATGACCTACTCATGAATCAAAAAGACCTTGGTATTGGACTTTATCACTCCCTTTTCTATGAACATAAATTTGATGAAAAACACAATAAATTTACGAGTCAGGTTAACTATTACAACTATACAAGCAACGGTGACAATAGCTACGATTACACCTACACCTTCCTGAATGGTGAACTATCAGAACCGCTGGAAATAAACCGGTTCGAAGATATCAATAATGAGCGCAACATGCTTGAGTGGAAAAATGATTACCAGCAAATGCTGGGCAGCATTAAAATGAAAGCCGGCTATTGGACTTACTACCAATGGTACGACAACAAATTTGAAGCCGACCAGGATGTCGATCGTGATTTCAAATTTAATGAAATCAGACAGGAAGCCTATGTTAGTGCCGGTGAAGCAATAGAGCAACTGCAATGGAATGCGGGTTTGCGCATGTCGTATTCACATAGCCGCATAGACGCCAGCGCCACCAATGAATATCTGGAGCTTCTGCCACAAATGAGCCTGAAGTATGGTTTATCCAAAACCTCATCACTTAAGTTCAGTGCACGCCGCCGCATCGACAGGCCTGACATGGGACAACTGAACCCCTTTGAAACACAAGCCGACAGCCTCACTATTTCACGTGGAAATCCCGACCTGAAACCACAGCTTATCAACCGGGCAGAATTACAATATGCCATCAACTTTAAATCGAACTATATTGCACCCAAAGCCTATATCGACTATACCACAAATAGTGGCCAGCAAACCACTTTCATCAACGAAAATGGTATTTCGGTTGTGCAGCCCGACAATGTGGGCAAAAGATATGAATACGGCCTAAGCCTCACTGGAGCAATAAAAATTACCCGTTGGATGCGATTAAATGCCAACATACGGTTATTCAACACCGAAATTTATGGTCCGGACAATTATAGCGACGAGCAAATGGCCTGGGGCGTAAACAGTTCACTTACTGTGTCGCCCTGGAAAGACAAGCCAATACATTTTATGGCACAAATACAATATAACAGCCCCCGCCTGCAATATAAATCAGAAACCATTCGCGATCCTTTAATTATTATTGGGGCAGATTATAAGATCAATGAAAGATGGCAGGTAAGTGGTTTTGCAGTACCGGCCAATTATAATTTCACCTACGCTGCCATTGAAAGAACCGACACAAACTATTATTTCAAAAACGATGGCAACATTGACATCAGCTACTTTTTTGCCATAGAGTTGGCATATAGATTCAAATGGGGAAAAGAACCCAAAAAACTTCAGCGCTCAACCGATTACGAAAAAGATGGTGGTGGAGGCACACTATAGGGTGATTAGGGTTAATTTGCCTCAAACCGCATGGGGAAGCCTGTGCGGTTTTTTCTGTTTGTATAGCGCAAATACGTTTTCTCGCAGCGACCGCCATTGAAAATATCACACCACGGGCGAAACGGATTATTCTAGCCTGTGATGGTTTCAGGCAATTTCCAGTGGGTTAATTTTTGGGGTCGCATCAGATTATATTTGGTGCGGTTTCCCTATAAAATTGATGCTCAATTGATCTAAAACTAAACGGGCTATTTTTTCATAAACCTCAAAATATCGCGGATTTCTATCACGCTAAATATCAGGTATAACGCAAGCATCTCAATAAGCAAATATTTAAAAATTTCCGGCACTGAAAATGCCATAATGATCATAGCAACTATGAGCACCAATAATTTCAACCCGGTTAAAGCCATAAAGGCCCGGTTAAAAACAGCTAAGCGTTTTTGCACGTATCGATATAGCGAATATTGGATAATCCACGAAAAAACAAGATAGGCAATAAGTAAGTAAAGATAGCCGGGGTGGAAACTAACCAATTTTGTAAATTTCAATATCACCCATCCTGAAAAAAACAAAACAACGCCAAGTAAAAGTGTAATAATTAAAAACTTCCGGTAAGATTTCCACATAATTTTAGAATTTTTTTACAAAAATATCTAAATTCATTGCATTTTATTCTAATTATCAAAAAAAAACCTTCCCTTCTGGTAAGAGTTATTCATTTTCATTAATTTTAAACCCTTTTCCTTAAAAATTTATCAACAGGGATGTAACCATCAGACAACAAATATCGAATAGATTTACAAACACAACCAACAAAAAATAAAAATTATGAAAAAATTATTACTTATTATTGCGGCTGTTACAATGGCTTTTAGCCTTTCAGCGCAAGATTGTTCCGATCTATTTATTTCCGAATATATAGAAGGGGACTCACAAAACAAAGGCGTAGAAATTTATAACCCCACAGCTAATCCAATTTCGCTTACCGGTTACACATTAGTTCGTTTTTCAAACGGCGATGTATATCCGACAGATGAGCTCAATCTTGCTTATGTAGATTCAGTACAGGAAATTCAGCCTTACGATGTTGTTGTAGTAGTTAACGGGCAAACCGTAGAAAACGACTATGGTGTTGTTGATCCGGAACTTTACGATATGGCGGATATTGCAGGGCAAGGTGAATACGGCTTGGATCCCAACTATTTTAATGGTAACGATGCTGTTGCTATTCTTAAAAATGACAATTTAATTGACCTTTTGGGAAAAATTGGTGAAGATCCGGGTGAAGGATGGACTGATGCAGATTCGCTTAATTACGTAGCCGGTGAGTATTACTGGTTATCATGGACATCAAATCACACACTGATTCGTCAGGCAACAGTGCAGCAGGGTGTAACAAGTAACCCAACTGCTTTTAATCCTGCCGAACAATGGGATTCGCTTCCACAAAATGTATGGCAATATTTAGGCTATCACGAATCTGAATGTGACCCCAACTACGACGGATACCCGGATTATTACGACTACGATGGAATTGGTGATTTTTCTGCAGCGCCAGCTAAAACAAAAATGGCTGTTTATCCGAACCCCGCTAAAGCAAATAGCGCAGTTAGAATTATGGGTGCTGAAAACATTGTGAGTGTAAAAATTTACAACGTTCTTGGATCGCTTATAAAAACATACCCCATCAACAATAAAAGCGGAAACATTGTTCTTGAAACTAATGGACTCGAAAAAGGCATGTATCTGATGCGTGTAGCTTTTGACAACCACACAGAAAACACACAACAACTGATTATAGAATAAAAAAGCATATTTAAAGTGCGGGTATTCCTCTATGGGTACCCGCTTTTTTTATAAATATACATTTATAGCAGTATTAAATATAAATTTTTTGCAATGAGAGTATTATTCACAATTTTAGCTTTAGCTCTAACAAACTGGTTAGTTGCACAAACTACCACCATTGAAGGAGTTGTGGTAGATGCTACTAACGGCGACCCCTTGATAGGCGCCAATATTGTATTTGCAGACAATCCCGGTAAAGGAACAGCCGCTGACATGGACGGTAAATTTAAACTTCAGGTTGAACCGGGAAATTATAAGCTGAATATTTCTTATGTAGGCTACAAAAGCAAAACCCTTCCTGTTAGAGTTGGTAACAAACCGGTAAACCTTGAAATTTCTCTAAAAAGCCAAATGCTGGATGAGGTTGAAGTTGTAGCCGATGTAGCCATTGACAGAAAAACACCGGTGGCATTTATCAACATAAAAGAGAGTCAAATTACAGAAGAGTTGGCCGGCCGTGACCTCCCCATGCTCCTCAACACAACACCCGGAGTGTACGCTACCCAACAAGGTGGTGGTGAGGGTGATGCAGAAATAAAAATGCGTGGTTTTGATGGTCGTTTTGTTGGTGTACTTTTAGATGGAATTCCCGTGAACGACATGGAAAATGGTACCGTATACTGGAGTAACTGGTTTGGACTAAGCGCTGTAACCCGCACCATGCAAACGCAACGCGGTTTGGGCTCTTCAAAATTGGCCATCCCATCTGTTGGCGGTACCATCAACATACTGACCAAAGGAATTGACAACAAACTATCATTCAACGCCAAACAAAGACTCGACCAATACGGAAAATCAACCACCACAGCAGGTTTCAACAGTGGTGAGATAGGCAATGGCTGGTCTTTTACCGTGGCCGGATCATACAAAACAGGTAAAAGTTGGGTTGATGCCATGACAACGGATGCTTACTTCTATTTTGCCAAGGTCAACAAAAGAATTAAAAATCACACCCTTAGCTTCACAACCTATGGAGCTCCTCAAAAACACATACAAAGAAGTGATAAACTCAGGATTCAAATGTTCGATTTAGACTATGCTTTGGAAAATGGTGTTGACACTTCAGTTTCAACCCAGGTTGTTGACAAAGGAATAGGATATAACCGCAACTGGGGCTATTTGAGAAGAACCCGAGATAATCCTGATGCTGAAGCAAAAAAATTCTACATGAACCGCAACGATTATTTCAAACCCATGTTTTATCTGAAAGATTTTTGGAATATCTCTGATAAAATAAACGTTTATAATATCGCCTACATGTCAATTGGTCGTGGCGGTGGCATTTCCGGCATCAGAGAACAAGATGGTTCAGGATATACCGTGAACTATGATCCAGCAACAGGCCAGGCAGATATACAAAGCAGGTATGATGCCAATACAGACACTTCTGGTTTTACCGGCCCACCAATTTTCCCAGAATACTCTGGAACCCTCTACCGCTCAAGATATGCCGTGGCCAAACAAAGAAATGACCACATATGGTATGGATATCTCGGAAACATGAATTACAAGCCCATAGAGCCACTTGCTCTTGATTTTGGAGTTGATTTAAGAGCTTATGCTGGTTCACATTATGGTCAGGTAGATGACTTACTTGGAGGAGATTACTACATAGACGAAAGTGATCAACGTCTTAATTACGATGAAAACCCAAAAGCCGCCATGAAGAGCGAAGGCGATAAAATATTGTACTACTCTACTAGCTATGCCAAATGGGGCGGATCCTATTTCCAGGCAGAGTATTCCACCCCTGTATATTCTGCACTTATTAATGTAACCGGTTCAATGGTGAATTATAAAAAGGATGATTATTTTGCTGATACTGCCAGTAATGACAAAAACTTCTATGGATGGACCATCAAAGGTGGCTTCAACTATAACTTTACCGACAGAATCAATGCTTTTGTAAATGGAGGGTACTATGATAAAGTGCAGATGTTATCCTACATATATGAGGGCTATACTGTTGAATATAATGATCAAGTTGAAAATGAAAAAATTAAATCCGTTGAGTTAGGCTTTCAATATAAATCCAAGCTGTTCTCTGCCCGTCTAAATGGTTACTACACAAGATGGGAGAATACTGTTCGCCGAATTAGTGCTTATAAACAAGAAGGACCCAATTCAGGGCAATGGTATAATAATTATGCAGGATTAGATGCTGAACACATGGGTGTTGAATTGGATTTTACACTTAAACCCATAGAAGAATTAGAAATCAAAGGATGGATGTCCCTTGGTGACTGGACCTGGGATAAAGAATATGATAATCTTACACTATTCAATTATGATCCCTTTACAGGTACTGCTTATGAATATGACATTTCATTTGACATAAGTAACATATATGTAGGTGGAGCCGCACAAACGCAATTTGGTGGTCAGGTACGCTATGAACCCATTGATGGGCTATACGGTTCATTAACAGGTACCTATTTTGACAGATATTATGCTGACTTTGAACCCGAAACAGCCACGGACGACGAAGGTAATCCTCGCCAGCCATGGCAAGCCCCATCGCATATTCTATTTGATTTCAATGCCGGCTACAGTTTCCCCTTACCCTGGTATGAAAAAATAAAACTTAACGTTGGTTTCAACATATTAAACTTGCTTGATGAACGTTACATTACCGCAGCACAAAACAACGCTGAGGTACTTGGCGGAGGAAACCCTGGTGAAAATTTCGATGCAGCATCAGCAGCCGTATTTTTTGGACCTCCTCGCAGGTTTATGGTTAACCTTGGAATTCGTTTCTAAAAATAAACTACAAACATAAAACCCACATCACTTCTTCGGGAGTATGTGGGTTTTTAGACTCAAACAACAGAAAAATATCTAAACAATGAAAAATATCACACTCATACTGGCATTGTTCCTGACAATGCAACTGGCAGCCCAACCCACAGGCTATTACAATGGCACCGAGGGCAAAACAGGCACAGAACTTAAAAATGCTTTAAACGATATCATCTCCGGCCACATGGAGTGGGCCTATTTTTATGCTTCAGACATATTTTTGCAGTCCGACGCAGATACAGCAACACCCGGAAATGTAATAACGGTTTATAAAGGTTCTTCAGTTGACGGTACTGACTATGGCACAGGCGGCGATTTTCTGAACCGTGAGCACGTGTGGGCAAAATCACACGGGCAATTCGATACCGAGCTTCCCACAGGAGCCGATGCTCATAATTTAAAACCCTCCGATGGCTCGGTAAACATAGCCCGCAGCAACAAAGACTTTGACAATTGCCAGGCTACCGGCACCCAACACGACGAAGCCACAGGCTGCTATTACACCAGCACAGCATGGGAGCCACGTGATGAGGTAAAAGGCGATATTGCCCGCATCATCTTTTACATGGCTACCCGCTATGAGGGCGAAAATGGTGAGGTAGACCTGGAAGTAAATGACCAGGTTGAAAATTCACCCCAACCACTACACGGCAGGCTATCGGCACTTTTGCAATGGAACGAGCAGGACCCGCCCGATGCTTTTGAACGCAACCGAAACAACGCCATTTTTGGTTACCAGCAAAACCGTAACCCCTTTATCGACAACCCGGAATGGGTAAATATGATTTGGGACGGTGCTGCGGCAAATAGCATCAGTATTGCCAGTGTAACACAATCGCAAGACCTGGTTTTTACCGGCGATGCCGTTGATATTGCTGCTACCATCACCGGAACAGGAACCATAAGTGCAACTTTATACTGGGGAACCGACATTGAGTCAATGACCAACACAGTATCTATGAATGCCTCAGGCGATGAATTTACAGCACAAATCCCTGCTCAGGCCAGCGAAACAGACATTTATTATACCATTGAAGCTACAGACGACAACGGATCGTATCAATCTGTGCCCTACACCTATCACGCAGAAGCCATTTTTAACGGCACAATTCAAACAATTGCCGATGTCCAGGGTGAACAGGCCGCAACACCCTTCGAAGGCCAGGAAGTGACCATTACGGGCGTTGTAACGGCCAATTTTGGTGAGGGCTTTTTTGTTCAGGATGGCAGCGGCCCCTGGAGCGGCATTTATGTGTATGATGTATTGAATCCACAAATTGGCGACAGCGTAATTCTTACCGGAACCGTCACAGAATACTACGACTTAACAGAAATTGTTGATGTAACAGATTATTATCTAATAAGTCGCGATAATGTACTACCTGCTATAGAAACAATTCAAATTAGTGACCTCGGTGAGGGATATGAAAGTGTTCTAATTAAAATTGCAGGAGCTGAATGCACCAACACCGACTTAGGTTATGGTATGTGGGAAATCAATGATGGCACAGGCACTATGGCTGTGCACAACACTCAGATTCACGAAATAGAGCCTTCACTTGGAACAATTTACGATATTTCTGGTCCGCTAAAATGGGACTTTGGAGAATGGAAAATTGAACTAAGAGGTGCTTTTGACACCCAAAGTGGCGACCATACAGCTCCCATGGTCAACGAGGTAACTGCAAACAGTGCTACTTCGCTAAAAGTAACATTCAGCGAAATACCGGAAGAAAACAGTGCTTTAAATTTGGCTAATTACAGCGTAAATAATGGCATTTCAGTAACTGATGCGGCTATCGGTTACCCCTTAACAAACGTGATGCTTACCATCGACGAACTCACAGAAGGAGATTATGAAATAACCATCTCCAATGTTGAAGATGGTTCTGGCAACGTTATGGAGACCCAAACCATTGCATTCAGCTTTGGCACAGGCCTTGAAGATTTTGAAAACCAAAACTTCCGGTTGTATCCCAACCCTGCAGAAAACGGACAGGTAACTGTGGACGGCATCAAAAATGTAAAAAATATTCAAATTACAGATGCTACGGGTCGTGTGGTAAATGAAATCACCAACACCAAAGGCAATAACACAATAACAATTAGTCAGTTAAACGGTGGCATCTATTTTATTAGATTAACTACTGACACCAACAAACAATTTGTTTCAAAACTAATTGTACGGTAATACAGTAATAATTCAAAACTATACTGCACCCCGGGAGTTAGGCTTAACTTCCGGGGTGTTTTTTTGAGGGTTATTGTTTTTTTACTTATCTGAATATAAATGCTCGCCGGGCTACCCCGGCGACCGTGCATTGTATCGCGTGGTATCCTAATTAAATATTACAAACGTTATAAAAGATGCTGCTATAAGTGGCCTCTTTTTTTGCTCACCTCGCACCCTCACTAACTCTTCTATATTTGTGCCATATGGCATTAACCGAAAGGAGCGGACTGCCTGCACGCGGTTCGTGCAGAATTTCTACATTAAGGCCATGAACGGCAAAACGGGCGAAATTGCTTGGCGGCCAATGGGAGGCCGGCTTGGAGCCGGTCTCCCATTAAGGGGGCTTCGAACCTTTTTGGACAGCCTGCTTTAAACTTATCCTGTATATAAGCTTTTCCTAACAGCAGGGGAATGAAAAACCGATTTAAAAAGTAAACATATCATTAATCTTCCTTCGAAATAATCACTCCTTCAACAAATCATCAATAGCGCCGCGAATATGTGCATCACTTCCCATACGCAACTTACCATCTTCTCCTTTAATAAATCCTATGCCGCGGCCCGATTCCAAAAAGTTGCCGTTTTTATCGATATAGAAGAATTTGGGCACGGCCAGAATACCGCAGGTGTCTGAAAATTCATCTGCGCGTACGATGTGCGTAAAATGAAATTCATGATCGTTCAGGAAAATATTAACTTTTTCAGGGTCATCATCGGTTACTGCTAAAAAATGCACCTGATCGGCGTAATCTTCTTTAATTTTATTGAGCAGAGGCATCTCTTTTATACATGGAAAGCAGCGTGTATGCCAAAAGTTGAGCACAATGGGCTTGCCTTTCAGGTCTGAAAGATGCATAGTATCACCGTTCAATTGCTGAAGCGGCAAATCAGGCAGGGGTTTACCTACCTTTAAATACTCAAAATAATGAAACCCCGGGTCGGCTTTTTTAGTAGTGTATTTAAAATACCTGATCAACGAATCATTACGAGTCAACTTTTTATAAATATTAAAATTGACCTGCAGTCCATCTTTTCCGAGTTTTAAACGCATATGTCGCTTAAAATCGTCGAAAGTTTCGGCAGTCATCACTCTTTTTCCGTCGGAATAAAAAACTTTCGGTTTGTCCTGGGTAAAACCTACCAGGCTAGCCAGGGCAAAAATCAGTAATAGCAAGTGTTTCATGATGTTTGTTTTTGAACCATTAAATTAATTAGCAGCAAACAACAGCAAATTAATCACAAATTATTGCAATTAGCTGAATCCCGAAAATCTTATTTACGACATTTCGAGCTTTTCGTGAATTTTCCCCTCAAGTTTATGTAATCTATTCAAAAACCACATACACAGGAAAATGGTCTGAATAGCCTTTCAGGTAAAGTGTACCAGCATGCGTACGTAATGGATGACCGTCGTATTTACCACCTTGTACACGTATACTTTCATCATCATAAATGTTTGCCTTTTCATACTTTAGGCCATCTTTATCAAGTAACGATTTGGTAAGTAAAACCTGGTCAAACAAAAACCAGTCATCACGATAGCATAATGTTCCCCGGTCTTTTGATAAAAGGTTCGCCAAGGGGTTATAAAAGCCTTTGTCACTCAGCCCGGTTTTATCAGATGTAGCTTTTAAAACATCAGCAATACTCTCATTGGCTGGATCATCGTTAAAATCGCCCATTACAATAATATTGGCTTGTGCCTCAGCCCCTTGAACCGAGTCGATAATTGATTTAGTAAGTTTTGCTGCTGCCACTCTTCGGTAGTTACTTTTTTCCTGCCCGCCCCGGCGCGAAGGCCAATGATTAACGATTACATGCACTTTTTCGCCCTGTAATTTACCAACCACAAGCAACTGGTCTCTCGTGTGGTAATCTTCTCCGGGAAATGTTAAAGTATAGGTTTTACTGTCGATTAGCTCAAACCGGTCCTTTCGATACAACAAACCCACATCTATACCCCGGTGATCGGGTGAATCATAATGTACGATTTCATAACCTGCCTGGTCAATTGGCGCGGTTTTTATCAAGTCTTTTACCACAGTTCTATTTTCTACCTCACAAAAGCCCAAAATATCGGGCCCGGCTTGTTTTTTATCGCCGTCCAGTTTCTCAATTACATAAGCCAGGTGATTCAATTTACGTTGATATCTTTCCGTATCCCATGCTTTACCACCACCGGGAGTCCAGTCAAAATCGCCAGATTTTGGGGAATCAATGGTATCAAACAAATTTTCAAGGTTATAAAACGCCACTGAAACAGGTTGTTTTTGGGCGTAACCAAAAGTGAGAAAAAAGGATAAAATCAGTAAAAAAGTTATTCGTATCATAATAATATTTGTTTTTAGGTTGAATTAATGTGCTTCGAGCCAGTCGTTACCGGTATTTATATCTACCTTCATTTTTACTTTAAGTGAAACTGCATTTTTCATTGCTTCCAGGACGATTGTTTTTACTTCATCTATTTCATTTTTTCGTGTATCGACAATTACCTCATCATGTACTTGCATAATCATGCGGCTTTTAAGATTTTTTTCGGCCAGTGCCTTGTTTATCTTAACCATGGCCACCTTGATCATATCTGCCGAAGAACCCTGGATAGGCGCATTGATGGCATTGCGTTCAGCAGCTCCCCGCACGGTGCGGTTGGCCGAGTTTATATCGGGCAAAAATCTCTTGCGCCCCATAATGGTTTCGGCATATCCTTTTTCGCGTGCCCGGGCAATGGATTCATCCATAAAAGCCTTTACTTTCGGATAGGTTTCAAAATAACTATCGATAAGCTGTTTAGCCTCCTTGTTCGACATACCGGTGTTTTGCGACAAACCAAATGCTGAGATACCGTAAATGATACCAAAATTTACCCCTTTTGCCTGGCCGCGCTGTTCACGGGTTACCTCATCGGGCTTTAAGTCAAATAATTTTGCTGCTGTAGACTGGTGAATATCCTCATCATTCTGAAAAGCTTCAAGCATAGCTTCATCCTGGCTTAAGTGTGCCATAATGCGTAATTCAATCTGGCTATAGTCAGCAGCGAGCAACACATGTTCTTTATCTCCCGGGATAAATGCTTTGCGAATAATCTTCCCTTTCTCATCGCGTATGGGTATGTTTTGCAAATTTGGATTGGTACTGCTTAAACGCCCGGTGCTGGTCACTGCCTGGTTATAGGAAGTATGAATCCGGCCTGTTTTGGGATTTACAAGTTTGGGCAAAGCTTCCACATAGGTATTGAGCAATTTACTTAAACCACGGAATTCCAGTATGGCCGGCACTATTTCGTGCTTATCGGCAAGCCGTTCCAGTACATCTTCACCGGTGGCATATTGCCTGGTTTTTGTGCGTTTAGGTTTGTCGGTTATTTTAAGTTTCTCGAATAGCACTTCCCCGAGTTGTTTAGGCGAAGCAATATTAAACTCCATACCGGCATAATCATGAATTTTTTGCTCTAGAGCGATCAGCTCCGTCCTCAGTTCTTCGGCAATATTCTTTAATGCCCCGCTGTCAATGGTAACACCATAATATTCCATATCGGCGAGTACATGTACCAGGGGCATTTCAACTTCCTGAAACAGTTTGTCCAGCTCATATTTTTTCAATTGGTCCTCAAGCAAAGGTTTAAGTTGCCAGGTAATATCGGCATCTTCGCATGCATAATCTTTTATCTTCTCCGGGTTGAGCTGTCCCATGCTCATTTGACCCTTTCCTTTTTTGCCGATTAATGATTCGGTGGTAACCTTTTTGTAGTTGAGGTACCGCTCTGCAATTGAATCAATATTGTGTGGTAATTCGGGCTGAATCAGATAATGGGCAATCATGGTGTCGAACAAATTATGTCCAAGATTGACACCATACTGCCGCATAACAAGCATATCGTATTTGGCATTCTGCGCGGTTATCTTATTAGAATCATCTTCGAGTATTGGTTTAAACAACTTTATTATATTATTTATTTCAAGCTCATTGCCTTTAACACTTATGTAGTATGCGCTTCCTTTTTTCCATGAAAAAGACATGCCCACAAGGTCGGCTTTCAATGGTTGCGAAGCAGTGGTTTCCGTATCGAAGCTAAAGGCAGACTGCTTGTTAAGTAACGCTGCAAAATCCTCAGTTTCTTTTTTTGTAATAATCAGTTTATAATCTGTCTCAACTGTTTGAATGTTTTCGAAATCATCTTTTTCTTCAGAAGTTTCATTATCACCAAACAATGAACCCTGAGCTTCAGATTGCACAGCACGCTCTGGCATGACTCGCTTCTTTAGGTTGCGAAACTCCAGTTCATTGAAAAGCTTTTCGAGCTCTTCCTCGTTAATTTCTTTTCTTTCAAGGTCGCTATAATCCTGGTCAATAGGAACTTCTACATTAATGGTTACCAGCTTTTTGGATAGCATTACCTGGTCCTTATGTTCAATAAGCTTTTCCTTTTGTTTGCCTTTAAGCTCGTCAATATGCTCATAAAGCTCTTCTACAGAGCCATATTGGCCGATAAGCTTTCGGGCAGTTTTTTCGCCAATTCCCGGTGCACCGGGAATGTTGTCTGAAGAATCGCCCCAGAGTGCCATCACATCAATAAGTTGCTCTGGGCGTTCAAGACCATATTTTTCTTTTATTTCATCAACACCAAGAATATCGATGCCCTGTCCAAAGCGCTTGGGTTTATACATTTTTATGCCATCGCTCACCAACTGTCCATAATCCTTGTCGGGCGTCATCATAAAAACCTCTACGCCATTTGGCTCAAGCTTTTTGGCCAATGTTCCAATTACATCGTCAGCTTCGTAGCCTTTTTGCTCGATAAGTGGAATATTCATGGCTTTTATTAAATCGCGGATATACGGAATATTGCTCCGCAACTCCTCGGGCATCTCCTCACGATTGGCTTTATATTCTTTATACATCTCGTGCCTGAAGGTGGGTGCACTTACATCGAAAACCACAGCTACGTGGTCGGGGTTTTCTTTATTGAGCAATTCGGTAAGCACATTCATAAACCCGAAAGCAGCAGAGGTATTCATCCCTTTGCTATTGACGCGTGGGTTTTTAATAAATGCAAAATATGATCTGTATATCAGCGCATAAGCATCGAGCAAAAAAAGTTTTGGTTTAGCCATAAAGCCTGTATTTAATTATTCTGTTGGATTATCTGAAGCATACCATTCGGCAAAGCTGGTGGCAGTTTCATATAGTTTAATGCTAAAAACCGACAGGTTGCCGGGTAGTTGTTTATTAATTTTTGCGGCAAAATCAGCCACGAGGTTCTCACAGGTGGGCTGCTTTTGTTCAACGATGATATTTTCGAACAAATGCTGCATTTCGGGCAGGCGCTCATCGTTTTTATACACCACAACCGAATGGTCATATTTATCCACAATTTCCTTGTTTACCAACTTTTTCAGAGCGCCGAAATCCATCAGCATCCCATTTTTGGGGTCGGCATCATCTTCTTTAGGTTCTCCTATAATAGTTACAAATAGCTTGTAGGAATGTCCGTGTATATTGCGGCATGGCCCGTCATAATTGCGCAGGGCATGCGCCATTTCAAAACTAAACTCTTTGGTAATTCTTATCTTTGACATTGAAAAATTATTTAAAATCAACATTAATTAACAAAAATACAATCTTAAAAGATAAAAGTGCCATATCAGGTGGGCTTTTTAGTCAAATTGAGTATCACTTCAGATGCACAGAAGCAACCAAAAATGGCTGGCATATAAGAAATAGTACCCACATTACTGGCTTTATTCAGTCCCTGCTCCACCACAATGGCGTTTTTATCAACCTCTTCCGGCGAATAAACAGCTCTTACCCCTTTACGTACACCAAGTTTATAAAGTCTTTTTCGCACCATCCGGGCCAGCTGACAGTGATGGGTTTTACTGATATCTGCAACCCTTACCCCGGAAGGGTCCATTTTGCCGCCACTGCCCATTGAACTCACCACAGGATAACCGTTTTTTAAGCTATGGTAAATGAGGTATGCCTTTGGCGCCAAAGTATCAATGGCATCTACCACGTAATCAAAGGGGGTTTCGAGTACTTCGATCATTCGTTGGTCGCGCAGATATTCATCCAACACAACCAGATCCATGTCCGGTTGAATATCACGCAATCGATTCGCCATTACATCTACTTTCTTTTGCTCAATTGTAGACCGCATGGCCGGCAACTGCCGGTTGATATTTGTAGGTTCAATGGTGTCGGCATCTGCAATGGTCATTTGTCCGATTCCTGCGCGGGCCAATTGCTCCGCAGCCATTGCCCCAACGCCTCCTAATCCAACGACCAAAACATGAGATGCTGCCAACCGCGTTATGTTTTCCGCTCCAAAAAGCAACCTCGTTCTATCATTCCACATCATTAAATTCTCTTTTTAAACACTTTAGTAAAATTATGCTCAACTTTTACTTCAAGTTCTTCCACATCTACCGTTCGAAAAGCTGCAAAGTTATCATATATTGACTTGATTTTGCAATCCGTTTCATCGGTCTCGAAAAAAACACGCTCAAGCGGGACTTCGGTTAATACCTTCTGCAATTTAGATGAAGCGTGTAAAATGGCTTTTCCAAAAGAAAAGTACACATTGTAGTCTAATAATTGGTGTAGTTGCTGGATATTTCCCTGAAAACCGTGTAAAACAAATGGAATATTTGCATATGACTTAATAAATGGAAATATATCGCTCAATGATTTTACCTGATGAATGATAACCGGCAACTTTAGCTTATGCGCCACATCTAACTGATGCTTAAAAACTTTTTCCTGTATTGAAAGCTCAGGGCCCTTTACCCGGTCTAAACCGCATTCTCCAATAGCGATGAGATTTTCGGGCTTATGTTTCTCCAGGTAGTTGCAAAAACGCTGTGCTTTGGACTCATCTGCATACCAGGGGTGAAGACCGGCAGTATAAAAACCCGTTGGAAAATTTCCTTGTAAAAAATCTTCGGCGTGCAGGCTCAAAATACTACAGCGGTCATTTTGCTGATGGGTATGCACATCAATCAACATAAGTGAAAATTTATTAACCTTACCGATAAGATGTAATGCATATTGATAACTTTCAGGGTGAGTGGCCTGGATAATGGGTGCATTTGCCTGAAGCTTACCCGTAGCTTCAATGAACAGGTGTTATTTCACCAGCCTCAATTTTTCAGCAGCTTGGTCGAGCACATTCTGCGGCCTCGCAAAACAAAACCGCACAATACCATAATTGGAATGGTCATGCATGTAGGCTGAGAGCGGCACGCCAGCTACACCGAATTCTTTAATTAACTTCAACACAAAATCCTTGTCGCTCAGGCCGGCTTCATTTGGAAATTTCACAGGTTGATACATGCCGGATTTAACCGGTAACAATTCAAAGGAAGTACCTTCTAATAACCGGGCAAAATAGTCTCTTTTTTGCCCAAAAGAGCGGGATATTTGGCCGAAATCGACCCCTTCGGACAAGTAGTCGTCCAGTGCAAATTGAGCCGGGGTATTAACGTTAAATGCAATATATTGATGAAGCTTTCGGAACTCATGCATTAAATCTTCGGGTGCAATGCAAAAACCTACACGCCATCCTGTAATTTGAAATGCTTTTCCAAAGCCCCCCACAATAAAACTCCGTTCGGCAAGCTCACGTTTTCGGGCCAAACTATGGTGTTCATAACCATCATAAATCAAAAACTGCAGGCTTTCATCTCCGAGAATCATTATATCTGTTCCGTTGACTATTCTGTGCAGTTCATCCAAATCATGCGCCTTTAAAATGGTACCTGTCGGGCTATGCGGATTGTTCAGAATAATCATTCTTGTATTGGGCGTAATCAATTTTTGGACCTTTGACCAGTCAATATGAAAATCAGGCTCTTCAAGTTTGACATATATGGGTTTACCCTGGTTTATTTCAACCGTTGGTGCATATAAATCATACGAGGGTTCAAAAATAATAACCTCATCGTTTTCGCGCACAGTGCTGGACAAAACAGTGTAAATGGCCTGAGAGGCCCCAGCGGTAATGGTTACTTCGTTACTTGGGTCGTACTCAATACCATATTTTTCTTTAAAAATAGCAGAAATGTTTCTGCGCAAACCTTTGTGACCATTGATAGAAAGGTAATAATTCCGGTCCTCATCAACATATTTTTTTATGAGTTGGGTCAGTTTTTTATCCTGCTCGAAATTGGGGAAGCCTCTGGATAGGTCCAACGCGCGATGCTCATTAAAAAGCTTTGAAACCTCTGAAAAAATCATGGTTCCATAGTCAGCTATCTTTCCTCTTATTGTATGGTTAAATTTCATTACACATTTTTTTAAACCAGTGATGCATATATAACGCCATTTTCAAATAATCGTTTACAAGATACAAAGATTTGATTAGTTAAACACTTGTTTAAGCACATCGTATGTTTTCAACCTGCTTATATTAAGTTGTATATGGTAATAATCGACTATTTGAGCCAATAAGGCTTGATTGGTCATTCTGTCAAACTTTAATTTGTGAAAACCTGACAAAGGGGTATGCAAAAGTTTATTAAAGCTCACATTCAATTCCTCAGGAATTGTATCGTGCATAATTTGTGGCACAAAGGACCCTTCAGAGGGGGAAAACCATGCCTGTTTGTCGGTTTTTTTTGAAGGGAAAATTCCCAGAAATCGTGTCAGGTGCAATAAAAACAATAAATGAAAATGCTGCGGATTGTCTTTTTCCTCATCAAAAAGGTGAAAAGCATTAATTAAAAAGCTAAAAAACTCTTTGTCAGGCTCCTGCTCCGGAACCACTTTGCTCAGTATTTCGGCAATAAATTGTGCAACAGTATTTTTTTGCACAGAAAAAGGAATGTCGGCATAAGGTTTCGCAAATCGCAACTGCTGAATTCGCTGCAAAGATCTGTTTGGAGAAAAATTCACTTCGAGACTTAAATGAAAAAGCGGCTGAAAATAATTGGAACTACCCCTTTTCCGGTTGCGACGCACAATGGCAGAAAAGCGACCAAAATCTCTTGTCAGGAGATGCACAATCAATTGACTTTCGCTATAACGGATTGTTCGTATTACTATACCTTCTGTAGAAGTACTCATCGGCTGACAACAAAAATTTTTGCCGCGGCTGTAGATGTACCATCGAATGATGAAGCATAAATCATGTAAACACCTGTTTCTACACGCTGATTATTGAAGTCGCGCATATTCCAGAGTGCTGTTCCTCCTTTACTGAACGTCTCAAAGATAATATTACCGGCTACATCAGCTATTCTAACTTTCATGTTATTACTCAGTCCTTCGATGTGTACCAGTCCCTGATAATTTTCATTTACAGGATTGGGATAAACCCTGGGTTTGTCGACCGTGGATTTTGCTTCTTTTATTCCGGAATAATATGACACCAGACCTTCATCAGTGGCAATATATACCCATCCATTGGTATCATCAATTCCAATATCGCGAATAAAATCTGAAGGTAACGGACTGTTCTCTGCGTTCAAATTTAAAATTTGCTCTGTGCCATCTTCAGATATTAAAAATACACCTCCGGTTTGAGTGCCCACCCATTTGCGGTTCCCCGGATCTACAGCAATACAGGAGACCCGCTCGTTTTCGAGTAAATATTGTGCTATGCCTTCTTTTTCAACTATGATTCGTGAAGCTCGGATGTCGTAATTCAATACAGATTGGGCATTATAATAAACGGCTACACCCCCTTCATCCAGGCCAACCCACACATAATTATCCTGGTCTACGGCCATAGTTGTCACAAAACTGGTGAGCATGCTATTGTCGCTGCCAATAACCCTAAAGCGCTTGTAACCATCGGCAATAGACCCATTTTTAATTTTTTCAGGATCAAATGCCACCAAGCCATAGTCCTGGTCTACAAACCAAATATCGCCCCACGGCATGGCCGTAAGGTTGGATGTAATCCGGTTCGAAATACTTCCCTGCAAGCTGTAGGCTTCCCACTCAGCACCTGCAGGCTGGAACAAATACAATGTGTGAGGCACCTGAGATGTTGTAATCCACACATCTTTATTGTTGTCATACACCAAACCTGAAGCTAAAATGTATGCTTTGTCTATATTATTAAAATTCTCAAGTGGGCTGTTATCCTGATTGTAATGATTAATTACAGTAGTATCCATAAACTCTAACAGACCATAACCGTTTGACGTGGCAAAGAAATGCGCATCATTACCCGGGTCGGGCAGAATATAATTCAAGTTGCGCACTTCAAATAATTCTTCGGTATTCCTGTTGTTCAGGTTAATCCACTGACCATCGTAAATATACATTCCATAACGCCTGTATTTAGCGCCTGCAACCCCTCCGGCAAAATATACTTTGCCATTGGAAGCCTCTACGTCATTAATAGCATTCGTGAAAGGAGAATTAGGGAGAATAACACGCTCCTGACCAGGTTCAGCTTTCACAATACCATATGTCGGGTCAGCAAAATACGCAATTCCATTAATTAAAATAGCTGCAGAGGTGTGGCCCCAATTATTATTATATCCATTGAAATAATATTGTGTCAACAAGTTACCGTTTTTGTTAAAAAACCGCACCTTATAGGACGAAATAATTGTGGTTACGCCATTGCGTTTTTCCATTCCATAAACCCTGTATTTTTCGTAATCGTAATATTGTGCGTAACTACCTCCCTGATATTTATAAATAATATCGGTTGTGTCGTCGGGTCTGCTTTGAGCAATATAAATATCACCGCCAACTTTTTCTATAAAAGGAACCTGTAGGTTATAATCAGGAATAGCCTGAAGTACGTTCCAGTTTTGGTAATTGTGCAAGTTAATACCTGTTCTTGCAGCACAATAAACCCCTTTATCTGTACCCACCCAAATGGAATCATTGCTGGTAGTTACATCGAAAGTAATAATAGCATCGCCGCTGGAGCCCAGGAAAAAGGTACTTTGTACTTCACGCTCCGGAATATTAATAAGTACAAGCCCAAAGTCACAAGCTAAAAAGGCAGTATCGCCGGCAAAATGAATATTATTAACTGATTTGGCATTTAATGAGGTGTTTTGCTGAATATCCGCCAGGGTATACACTTCATTATGATAAACAAAATCGACAAGACCGGAACTGTACCCGACCATCAAAAAATCCAATTCCTGATGGTATTTTATGGAAGAAATATTGACACCAGACAAGCCTTCGACAGTAGAAAAAGTGGTAAATTCGCCTGTTGTCAGGTTGTACTTAAATATAGCATTGCTTGTGGCCGCATATATTTCATTTTCATTCCCATCTACCAAATTTACCTGACGGTATGAGAAATGGCTTTCCCAATCGCCAATAGCATAGCCCTGTCCATAACCTGTGAATGATATGCCTGTGAGCGATAACCATATCAATATGGAATAAAACAGAAATACTCTTGCCATAAAATATGTATTAAAGGTTCAGTTCAATAACTCAATTTGGACGCAAATATTTTATTTGCCAGCGTTTTCACGCAAATAGTGAATAAATTTACTGAATGCCTTTCCCCGGTGACTGATCTGATTTTTTAGCTCCAGGTCCATTTCTGCAAAAGTTTGTCTGTAACCATCGGGCACAAAAACCGGATCATAGCCGAAACCTTCCTTTCCTTTCGGGGTATTGATAACCTCACCGGCTACGACACCCTCAAAAAAAAGCGGTTGATCATTTTTCAAAAAACAAATTACGGTTCTAAACCGGGCTCTGCGATTTTCTTTTCCCTTCATTTCGTGTAAAAGCTTTTGCAGATTTGCTTCATCGCTTTTAGGTGTACCCGCGTAACGTGCAGAATAAACACCCGGAGCCCCGCCAAGCGCCTCAACCTCGAAACCGGTATCGTCTGCAAATACGGGTAATAAAACAGAACTTTTTACAAACTGACATTTCTCCAGCGCATTATCTTTCAATGTAGTGCCCGTTTCAGGAATTTCGGTCTCGTAACCTATATCACTCAAATTCCGAATGGTTGCAATGCCCGAAGCCAACTTTTTTATTTCCTTCGACTTATGGGCATTATGCGTTGCGAAAACTATTTCCATATTTGTGATTACTTAGTTGGTTTTTGAAAATAATGTATGGTGCTTTGCCTGCGAGGTATGGGCATTTCTTTTATTCCCCAGAGGAAAAACACATAGAAAAATGTAAAAAACAACCCCCCGGCCTGGGTTTCAATGGTATCTTCATTAAGCATTGAAATAAATACTATAAACAAAAAAATGAGCATAGGTAAATTCAAATTTTTGCGGTAATATTCGTACAGCACAGGATATATGATAGCCCACATAAAAATAATAAATCCTATTAATCCAAAAGTGAGCAAAATGGTTAAAAACTGGTTGTGTGCCCGAAGTCGCCTTTTATGAATTAACTGACTGTCTGTTTTTTCATAATAATTGTCAAAGGCATCCTGCACATCGCCAGTACCTACTCCAATTAGTGGATTGGCTTTAAAAACTTCCCAGCCGGCTTCCACATAATATATGCGCTGAATGATGGAATGACCACTCGGATTTTTACCTTCTTTATAGCGCTCAATCTCCCAAAAAACGCGGTACAGATTCGAGTACAAGTTAATTTTTTTCGCATACAAACAATTGGCCACACCGTTTTCAATGGCCTGTATATCAGATTCGTTAAGTTTCCATACACCTACGGAATCTTTAGTATAGCCCTTGGATGCAAGATACCGGATTAAGGTATGTTTGATTCGGTGACCAATTTTATCCTTCTTTCCATACTTAAATGTGCTCCGTTTGTTCCACGCTTTTCTCAGCTCTTTTTCTGAAATACAGGCGTATACAAAATGCGAATTCTCGTATAAAGTACGGTTTAGGTAGTGCTTATATTTGTTGCCGTTTTTTGTTACAGCGGGCAACTCATCTGCCTTAGGCACTATACGATAATTATACCTGGCCCATGAATGCACTACGAAAGAAATTACAATCAAAGATAAACCAATAATGATACTGTATACTATAAAACGAAACACCTTGTGATTGATCAAATGAGTGTAGTAGAGGCTCATGCCAAAAAAGCCAACACCTAAAACAACAATTCCGGTTAAAGATCTTAGCATAGCCAAAAAAACAATCAGCCACAAGACTGATGGTATGCTCCAGTATCTGAAATATTTATCGTTTTTATGAATAAAAACAGACATATAGATGAACACGAAAATGACAAGATTAATCATTAACGACAACCGTATATGTGAAATTGCAAAAGAAATTCCTCTTATGCTGTGATAACCGACCACACCACCGGATATCAGCAGGTAAGTACTAATAAAAGATGCTACCAAAATGGCGATTCCAAAAATTTTAAATACGAATCGCCATTGCTGAACACTTAATGGTTTAGTGGTTGCAAAAATAAGGGGCAGCGAGAGAAGTGGTAATTTCACCCTAAGATCGTTGGCTGCGTATTCAAAATTCTCAGTATATAAGAGTCCGAGAAAATGTATAATTATGATTCCGAGAAACGACAATACAAGCTTGTTACTAAGTGCTTTTTTAAGCTTTGCCAATATTTCTTTGTCGAACACCCAATTAGCCAATATGATTAATTGCCCAATGGTCATAAGTGACCTGGCCAGGGGCATGCCGACAAACATTACAATAATACCCAAAATATGGATATTTTCCCGGGTAAGATATTTTTGTATAGTAGTATACATTCCGACAAAGATAATATTTTAGCGATAGTTACCTTTCAATCGCCAAATTTTCAATTTACGATTACACAATATGAATGGCATCTACAACACATTTATCTACTACTTGTGCCACATCATCGTCAACCGGATACCTAATTTTCTGAATATCAACTAACTTTTTTTGCCCGGTAAGGCTGGCCTTTCCATCTTCCTCATCCATTGAAAAAATATCGGGATAAACATCTGCACAAATGGCGCAGCCAATACATTTTTTACGGTTGAGTAGTATGGTTTTCATTAAACGCTTCACTAAATGTGCTATTGTAATTTGGCATACTCAGCGGGTACAATTTTGTAAAGTTGATCGCTACGTCTTATCAAACCGGGAACTGGCACACTCACAAAACTACCCTGAGGTGCATGTTCAACGGGCTTTTTATCGAGTCGTAATTCTTCTACTGTCATCTCTATGGTTCCTGTGGTTGGTCCAACAATTAAAATTTTGTCGCCTTTACTTAAATCACGGGCTTCAAGCTTAAATTCTGCCACGCCAATTTTACTGAAATAATTGGTTGTTTTACCAACTATAACTTTTCTTTCCGTAGCTTGCGAACCGTAAATATGACTCCATTCGCCCATTTTCTGGCCAAGATAATAACCATCCCAAAACCCACGATTAAATACACGTTTAAGCTGTGTCATCCAATGGTCTATCTTTTCCTGATTATAGCTCCCGTCAGCAATAGCTTTTACGGCTTCGTCGTAAACCTGAACTACTGTTTTTACATACTCGGGCGAACGTGCGCGACCCTCAATTTTAAGTACGGAGACACCGGCATCAAGAATTTTATTTAAAAAACCAATGGTGCATAAATCTTTGGGCGACATCAGGTACTCGTTGTCTACGCCAATTTCATAACCTGTTTCGTTATCGGTAAGCGTGTATGACCTGCGACAGGTTTGCATGCAGGCTCCCCTGTTGGCGCTGGCATTAAACTCATGCAGGCTCAGGTAGCATTTACCGGAAATGGCCATACATAAAGCTCCATGTACAAATATTTCTATGCGTGCAGGATTTCCTGATGGTCCTGTTATGCCTTGCTTTTCAATATTTCGGATAATCCCGGCGACCTGGTTCAGGTTTAGCTCCCGGGCCAATACTGATACATCTACATATTTTGAGAAAAACTTCAATGCCTCCGTGTTGCTAATATTCAGTTGTGTAGAGGCATGTACTTCCATATCGAGTTCCCTGGCATAAAGCAAAGCCGCCATATCGGACACAATCAAAGCAGAGATACCCGCCGCTTTTGCTTTCTGAATCAGGGTTTTGGTAGGTTTCAAATCATGATCGTAGAGCACCGTGTTGACCGTCAGATAACTTTTTACATTATTGGTTTCGCACCGGCTTACAATCTCCGGCAAATCATCCAACTGAAAGTTGGCTGATGAATGGGCGCGCATATTTAAATGTCCGACACCAAAATACACAGCATCGGTACCCGCCTGAATAGCGGTTTGGAGGGCTTCAAAATTGCCTGCCGGAGCCATAATCTCAACGTCGGTTCGTTTAATGCTCCGGTTATATAAAACAGGGTTACTCATATTTAGTCCAGTACAAATTTATTTGACTAACAATTGCCGCAATATCTTGTTTCATCATACAATTGAAATGGTCTTTTGGACACTTCTCAAATCCTATTTTTGAACAAGGGCGGCACGCGAGATTATTAACTTCGGCAATATAGTATTTGTCTTCCATTCCCGGCATATAAGGATACATTCCCAATGCGGGAGTGGTGTTGCCCCAGACACTTACAATAGGTTTTTTTAACGCAGCTGCAATGTGCATCATACCGGTGTCGGGGGTAACAACAACTTTTGACTTTTTAATAATCTCTGCAGAACCATCAATTGACAAGCGGCCACATTGATTACTCACCGGCACACCAAGGCTATGTTCAATTTCGCTGGCATTTGCTTGCTCTCCTTTACCTCCGACTAACACCACAGGTTTGTCAACTTTATTTAAAATTTCAATCAGCTTTTCGTTGGGTATTTGCTTTGTTGCATGGTTTGCTCCCAGCACTGCCACCACATATCCCCGCTCAAAATCATTCGGAAGATCTATTGAAGTTTGCTGCGCTTCAGAGAAAAAATAATCAAGACCCTTGCCGTCGTGCTCAACATCGAAAAGTTTTGTGGTTTCAAGGTACCGGTTTACGATATGTGCATCGGGTAATTTGTTTATTTTAAAACGCACATACAGCCATTTCTTCCAATTGAGCTTATTATAAGAAAAGCTCATGCGGTGCAGCGTTTTTTTAACTCGTAGAGAACGCAAATTACGATGCAGATCAATCACATAATCAAACCCTTCATTTCTCAGTGTCTCAATGATTTCAGGCATATTATCATCCAATGCATGTACTTTATCAATGTACGGATTAGAATCTACCAGCGTACGAAATTTTGATTTGGTAAGGTAATGTACTTCGGCATTTTCGACCTGCTGTTTTAGCATACGTACCACAGGAGTTGTAAGCACAATGTCGCCGATTGAGCTAAAGCGGATAATCAGATATTTTACGGTATTCATAGAAATAATGCTACAATTGGGGCCAAAGGTAGTAATAAAATTGATTTTGAAATTAAACCCGAGCAGGACGAAACAAAAGAAAAGCTATCGTCGCAAAACTAATTATCTGGCAGATTTGTAGCAATATACGACGATAGCCTGAAAAATTATGCACTCATTTCAGTGAGTACTATAATATTATTGTTCTTAACCTGAATTACACCTCCCGGAATATCAAAAAACTTTTCTTCTTCGCCGGTTGGTTTTACTTTCACTTTCCCCTCAACTAATGTAGAAATTATGGGGGCATGATTATGAAGTACTTCAAAAGCTCCTTTTTTTCCGGGAACCTGAATTAACTCAATTTCGCCTTCGAAAAGCGACTCTTCCGGTGTAATAATTTTAAGTTGCATACGACCTTACTCTTTAGATTCTGCGAGCATTTTTTCGCCCTTCTCAATGGCTTCTTCAATGGTACCAACCATCATAAATGCAGCTTCGGGATATTTGTCAACTTCTCCGTCCATTATCATCTTAAAGCCTTTGATTGTTTCTTCAATTGGGACCTGTACGCCGGGCGTTCCGGTAAATTGTTCGGCTACATGAAAGGGTTGCGAAAGAAAACGCTGCACACGGCGTGCTCTGTGTACCACCTCACGGTCTTCTTCAGAAAGTTCGTCCATACCGAGAATGGCAATAATATCCTGCAACTCTTTATAACGCTGCAAAATCTCTTTTACACGCTGGGTGGTATTATAATGGTCGTCTCCTACAATTTCTGGTGTAAGAATACGGGAAGTAGAATCTAATGGATCTACAGCCGGGTATATACCTAACTCTGATATTTTACGGCTCAATACGGTTGTAGCATCGAGGTGAGCAAATGTTGTAGCAGGGGCTGGGTCTGTCAGGTCATCTGCCGGAACATAAACCGCTTGTACAGATGTAATAGAACCGTGCTTTGTAGATGTAATACGTTCCTGCATTTCACCCATTTCCGTAGCCAGAGTAGGCTGATAACCCACAGCCGAAGGCATACGGCCAAGCAACGCTGAAACCTCTGAACCGGCCTGGGTAAAACGGAAGACATTGTCCATAAAAAACAAGATATCTCTTCCTTTGCCATCTTCTCCTCCATCACGGAAATACTCTGCGAGGGCAAGTCCAGAAAGAGCTACTCGTGCACGTGCACCGGGCGGTTCATTCATCTGACCAAAAGTCAGGGCCAATTTAGATTTTTTTAAGGCTTCGGGATCTACTTTGGAGAGGTCCCATCCGCCTTTTTCCATATCCTCCATAAATTCTTTGCCGTAATCAATAACTCCGGCTTCGAGCATTTCGCGCAAAAGGTCGTTACCTTCACGTGTTCGTTCTCCCACACCCGAAAAAACAGATACTCCACTGTAAGCTTTTGCAATGTTATTGATTAGCTCCAGAATAACTACTGTTTTACCAACTCCGGCACCACCGAACAAACCAATTTTTCCTCCTTTGGCATAAGGCTCTATGAGGTCAATAACTTTAATACCTGTATGCAAAATTTCTGCTTCGGTGGTAAGATCTTTTATCTCCGGTGCTTCACGGTGAATCGGATAGCCATTGGTTTTATCCAGCGGTTTAATGCCATCAACTGCGTCACCGGTTACATTGAATAACCGACCTTTGACGTTTTCGCCCACTGGCATGAGGATAGGAGATCCTGTGGCTTTTACTTCCAATCCCCTCTGTAACCCGTCTGTAGAGTCCATAGCAATGGTTCTGACTGTATTTTCTCCAATATGCTGTTGCACCTCCAACACCAAATTAATCTCTCCTTTCCTTTCAATTTCAAGGGATTCATAGATGTCAGGTAATTCTGTTTTGTCCTGATCAAACACAACATCAATCACAGGACCGATGATTTGTGATATTTTACCGATATTCTGAGCCATGAGATAAAGTTTTTCGGTTTATTTACTACCAAAAATTACGTATATAAAAAGTAATATTTTGGATTAATGTTTATTCCTATAATATGATTTAAAGATAAAAATTATATTACAAACTATGATTGACGATCCATTAATTTTTTGGAGAGGTCATAAAGGTAATCTTTTTGTTGCTCGTCTATGTCAACCTCTTCCAAATAATCGATTGCTTTATTAAAATGATTTTTTATTTCATCTTCGGCTAATGCTTTTATGCCAAGCTTCTCATATATGGCGAGCACGTCACTAATTTTCTCATTTTCAGAGATGTTGTTGTTCCCTATCAACGAAGTAAGTTCATCGTGATAAGCTCCCTTAGCCAGTTCCAATGCTTTCAGCAACAAGAAAGTTTTTTTATTGGCACTTATGTCTCCGCCAATTTTTTTTCCAAAAGTTTTAGTGTTTCCAAAGGCATCGAGATAATCATCCTGTAATTGAAATGCCAGTCCAAGATTTTCGCCAAAAGCGTATATCTTTTTGGCCTGTTCAACATGAGCACCACCAATAATGGCACCAATTTGCAAAGCTCCAGCCAACAAAACAGAAGTTTTCAACCGAATCATTTTTTTATAATCAGAGAGGCTTACCTCGTTGTTGGTCTCAAAATCTAAATCATATTGCTGACCCTCACACACTTCTGAGGTTATTCTGTTAAATACATTTAAGACTTCAGTAATTTTATTGCTGTTAATAAAGCCAAGCTGCTCATAGGCCTTAATAATCATTAAATCACCGCTAAGGATGGCCGTATTTATGTCCCACTGTTGGTGTACTGTAGTTTGGTTTCGACGCAATTCTGCTTCATCCATTATATCATCATGGATAAGTGTGGAATTATGAAAAATTTCAACGGCCATTGCTGCTGGCATGGCGTTTTGATATTTACCGCCAAATGCTTCTGTAGCCATTAAAAGCAGAACTGGACGCAGGCGTTTTCCGCCCATACCCAAGGTATAAATTACAGGTTTTTGTAAATTTTCGGGTTCAACTGCCGGACTGTAACAGTCGATTTCTTTATTAAATATTTCCTGCAATTCTTCGAAACTATGCATGACTATTTATTTTCGTAAAGACCAATTTCCAAAATTTTATTTAATCCTTCTTTTAGTGGAATTAAATCGCGTTCAAGTATATTTTTCATCTCTGTGTTGTCGGGTCTTCTTCGTTTCATATCTCCTTCTTTCAGCGGTGGCAAATACTTAATTTTTGACTTACTTCCTGTGAGTTCAATTACTGTTTTGGCCAGTTCATTTATGGTTATTTCCCTGCTGCCCCCTATGTTAATTACATCATTGACCACGTTACCTTCGTAAAAAGCCTTGAGTGTAGTATCGACATTATCGTCGACATAACAAAAAGTTCGGGTTTGCTCCCCATTACCATAAATAGTTATGTCCTGATTATTGAAGGCCCTGACCAGAAATTTGCTAATCACAAAATCTATTGATTGTTTGGGTCCGTAGGTATTAAAAAACCTGAAGATGGTATAACTTAAATCGTATTCGCGACAGTAACTTCTCAAAAATGCTTCGCCTACATTTTTTACTATAGCATATGGAAGTCGGGAGTTTAACGGTGTTGTATAAACGTTTTGTGGAATTTCTACTGGTTCGCCATAAATTTCTGAGGACGAGGAGAAAAACACCCTTTTAACGCCGGTATTTTTAGCCAACCCCAAAATATACTTTATTCCTTCTATATCGCGCAACACTCTGACGGGATATTTTTGTGTTCTTTTAACCCCCACAACCGCAGCATAATGAAAAACATAATCGAACTGAAAGCCCAGCATAATCTCAGATATATCCCGGTATTCATTGACATCGCATTTTATAAACTTCCAGTTATCTCTCGGTGTTTGTGGTAATTTGCCAAAATCGCCGGTGGACAAATCATCAACTATAACCACATAATTATTCTTATCAGCTATTAATTTCTCCGCAAGGGCACTACCTATGAAACCCGCACCACCGGTAATTAAGATTTTGTACATATTATTCTGATTTAAAATCGCAATAGTCTATTTTAAAAAGCTTGTAAACATTGGAAGATATGCATTTCTTCTACCGAAGTTATGCATTTCAACTTTCAAAACCAATAATAATTACTCACTATTTTTGGTTATTTGTGATCCACTCACTTTAAGATCTTCCAGCTCAATTTCTTCGTCTTCATCATATATGTGAATGAGCGGCTCGCGGAATGCACGTGTCGTAATCATTTTCTCGAGGGTTAGTAATAACGAAGGCAATAAAATTAAATTCGAAAACATTGCAAACAACAAAGTTAAAGACACTAATATTCCCAATGCTTGTGTGCCGCCAAACTCAGAAGCAGAAAATATTGAAAACCCAAAAAAGAGGATTACACTTGTATACATCATGCTTACGCCTGTTTCTCTGATGGCTGTGGTAACAGCTTTTGAAATATTCCAGTCATAAGCATTGAGTTCCTGCCTGTATTTGGCCAAAAAGTGTATCGTATCGTCCACTGAGATACCAAAGGCTATACTAAAAATCAATATGGTTGACACTTTTATTGGAATTCCGAAAAACCCCATAATGGCTGCCGTCATGAGAAGTGGTATAAAGTTTGGAATCAGAGAAATAACGACCATACGCCAGGAATAAAACATAAAAGCCATAAACACGCCAATAAGAACAACGGCAATAGCAAGCGAGATAAATAAATTTCGTATCAGATACCGGGTGCCTTTCGAATATATTACACTTGATCCGGTTATAATTACATCATATTTTTCTGGAGAAAATACACTATCTACTTCCTTGCGTATTTTAGCTTTGAGTTTCTCCATTTTTTCAGTACCCACATCTTTCACGTTCATACTAATGCGGGTTATTTGTTTTGCGGTATCAATAAAAGAATTAATAAGGCTACCACTTTCTTTTGCATTGCGCAAATATCTGGCAATTCGCACGCGTTCGCGTTCGACAGGTAATTTATACCGCCTGGGATCACCCCCGCGATAAGCTTGCCGCAAAAACATGGCGGCATCTGCCACCGACATCGATTTACTAAACTCTGAATACTCAGCAAGTCTTTTTTGCAATGTGTCAATGCGCCGCAAATTATCGAGATCAAGCACTCCATTTTTTTCTTTTGTATCAATCATGATTTCAAATGGAATAATACCACCAAATTCTTCCTGAAAAAATTCAAGGTCCCGGTACATTGGATCGTTATGGGGTATATCATCAATCATGTAACCTGTGGTGTGCATTTGTGAAATACCGATTACAATTAAAACCAATACTACTCCTGTAGAAATATATACCTTAGGTCGATGTTTTTCGGTAATGTGTACCAGACTATCGATAAACCGTTTTACCAATTTATTATCGAGATGTTTTACATGTCTGCGCCGGGGTGGTGGAAGAAAACTAAAAATGATGGGAATCATGGTGATGGCCAAAAAGAAAACGCCCAGAATATTAATGGAGGCCAAAATACCAAACTCAACCAGTATTGCGCTAGTTGTTAAAATAAACGTAGCAAAACCAGAGGCAGTGGTTAAATTAGTCAGAAAGATGGCATTCCCAATTTTACTGATTACCCGTTGAAGCGCCTTTATTTTATTGCCATGCTTCTTATACTCGGCATGGTACTTATTGAGCAAAAAAATACTATTGGGAACACCTATAACAATAAGTAATGGCGGAATCATTCCGGTAAGAATGGTGATTTCAAAATTAAAGAGTGCCAGAAACCCAAAAGACCAGACTGCACCGATGGCTACAACAAGCAATGAAAAGAATACGACTTTAAAAGACCTGAAAAATAAATATAGAATAATGGCTGTAACAATGAATGCTAGTATTACAAACATGCCCAGCTCTCCTTTAATTTTCTTTGATATTTCTGTCCTTACATAAGGTAAACCTGAATATTCGAGTTTCAGATCATGTTTTTTAGCAAAAGCTCTCGCTTTAGAATGAATTGAGTCAACTATTGCAACTCTTTCTTTACTGTTAAGCACCTTTTGGCCAAGAGTGATAGCCATGAGATATGTATGGGTGCTATCCACATACATCAGGTTTTTATAAAATGGCAGGTTATTAAGTTCTTGGGCGAGACTATCCAGCTGATGCTGTGTTTTTACGGTATCGGGGAATACCCGTTTAGTTACAAACTTTTGTTCCCGACGGCTAGCCTTAATATTAACTACCCGCCCTACGGATACTACTTCTGTTATACCAACAATGTCTTTTAAATCGAGTGATAAATGTTGCCAGTCGTTAAATTTATTCAACTGAAAAAAGGTCGTGTCTTTAACACCAATAACTAAAACATTGGCTCCCTCTCCAAAAATTTCTTTAAAATAAAGATGTTCCTGATTTGTAGTATCATCATCTGGCAACATTTGCGCATACTCATAAGTCATTTTTGCATCCTTGCCTTTATAGGCCATAAATGCTGTAAAAAGCGCAATAGCAATTAGAAAGGCAACACGATTTCGGAGAATTATTCTAGCAATATTAATCCACATTGATGATAAATTTCAGGCAAAAATAAACGTTAAAGGGAGATAAACAAAAAACGGCATGCATTGTCAAACATGCCATATAAATTTTTTTACTTACCCAGGGCGTTGGCCCCACTCACAATTTCAGTAATTTCGTTTGTAATAGCGGCCTGACGAGCTTTGTTGTAATTCAATGTCAGGTCTTTAATTAGATCAGTTGCGTTTTCGGTAGCCTTATGCATGGCTGTCATACGCGCGCCGTGCTCAGAAGCCAGCGAATCTAACAAAGCACTGTGTAAACTAATTTGCAAAATTTTGGGCATCAAATCGGTCACTATTTCTCCCGCTGTGGGCTCAAGAATATAATTTGTATCAAATTCTTTATCTTTGTGCGATATATCAACCGGTAAAAAATTTTCCTGTGTGACCCGTTGCACAGCGGCATTTTTAAACCCATTATAAAATAAAACTACCTTATCAAACTCTTTATTAAGAAAAACTTTCATAAGGTCGTTTGCGAGGGAGGCACTCTCTTTAAACTTACTTTGAGCTAATAAATCATCGGCGTTTTTCCATACTTTAAATCCTTCTCTCCTGATGAGTTCATCGCCTTTTCGACCAATAGTTAAAAACTGAATCTTTCCTTGCCCAAGCAAATCGGCATGCTTCGTTCTAACATAACTTAGAGCTGCTTTGGTTATTTGATAATTAAAGGCGCCACAGAGTCCTTTATTTGAGGTAAAAAGCACGATAAGCATTTGATCTGGTTCACGGCTTTCAATAAGCGGACTATAAAAATCTTCCTCACTTGCAGCGGCAATTTGCCCGGCAACTTTATGGAGGGCATCGGTATACGGTCTGATTTTAATAATTGCATCCTGAGCTTTACGTAATTTTGCAGCTGCAACCATCTTCATGGCTGAGGTCACCTGCTTTGTATTCTTTACAGATGCAATTCTGGTACGTATCTCCTTTAAATTGGCCATATTTGTGCCTGTTTATTTATTTCACGTATTTATCTGCAACCTCTTTGGCTGCCTTTGTCATGGTTTCTTTTGCCTCATCGGTCAGTTTTCCTTCACGCAAAGTGTCCAGCACATCACGGTGCTGCGATTCCATAATATTCAAATAATCTTTTGTAAAATCTTTTACTTTATCTACCGGAACCTTATTTAGCAAACCCTTGGTTCCGCAAAAAACAAGTGCAACCTGATGCTCAACCTTATAAGCATTGTACTGTGGCTGTTTGAGAAGCTCAACATTACGCTTACCCTTATCCAACACTGCTTTAGTAGCTGCATCCAAATCTGAACCAAATTTTGAAAAAGCTTCCAGCTCCCGAAACTGTGCCAGGTCAATTTTTAATGTACCTGCTACTTTTTTCATTGATTTTATTTGGGCATTTCCACCAACACGCGACACGGATATTCCCACGTTAATAGCAGGCCTTACACCAGATAAAAACAAATCAGACTCCAGGAATATCTGTCCGTCGGTAATTGAAATAACATTGGTAGGAATATAGGCCGAAACATCACCGGCTTGTGTTTCGATAATGGGTAAAGCTGTCAAACTTCCTCCGCCTTTCACTTTATCTTTAATGCTATCGGGGAGGTCGTTCATTTTCTGAGCAACTTTATCGGATTCTATAATTTTTGCAGCACGCTCGAGCAAACGGGAGTGCAAATAAAAAACATCACCCGGATAGGCTTCCCTTCCTGGTGGCCGGCGTAACAACAGAGAGACTTCACGGTAAGAGACGGCCTGCTTGGATAAATCGTCAAAAATGACGAGCGCATGACGGCCGGTATCGCGAAAATATTCACCAATGGCAGCTCCAGCCATAGGTGCATAAAACTGTAATGCAGCCGGGTCTGCCGCATTTGCAGCTACAATTACGGTATAATCCATGGCGCCGTATTTCTCGAGTGTGGCTGCTACGTTGGCTACAGTAGAGCCTTTTTGCCCAATGGCAACATAAATACAATAAACCGGCTCACCTTTGTCATAATTTTCTTTCTGGTTAATAATGGTATCAATCCCAACAGCTGTTTTACCTGTCTGACGGTCTCCAATAATCAACTCGCGCTGTCCGCGTCCAATTGGAATCATGGAGTCGATAGCAATTAAACCTGTTTGCAGTGGCTCTTTAACGGGTTCTCTGTAAATAACACCCGGGGCTTTCCGCTCCAACGGCATTTCAAAAGTTTCTCCACCAATGTCTCCTTTACCGTCTAATGGTTCTCCAATAGTATTTACGATGCGGCCCAGCAATTGCTCACCAACGTTGATAGAAGTAATACGACCAGTACGCTTAACAGTATCGCCTTCTCCAATATCGCCGGTTTGGCCCATAAGTACAACACCAACATTGTCCTCCTCGAGGTTTAACACTATACCCATTGTTCCATTGACAAACTCAACCAATTCGTTGGCTTTTACATTTTGTAAACCATAAATACGGGCGATTCCGTCACCAATTGTTAACACTGTGCCCACATCTTCGAAACCGGACTTTGAGCTTATTCCGGCGATTTCTTTTTTGAGAATTTCCGAAATCTCTGCAGGTTTAATTTCAGCCATTGTATTTAGATGTTTTAGTTTTTATTATATAATTGATTTTTGATGGACCTGAGTTGTCCGCTAACTGAGGCATCAAGCTGCTGATCGCCTACACGCAACACAAATCCGCCGATCAAATCCTGGTCGGTATATGTTTCTATTTCACTGGATTTTCCAGTCATTTTTTCAAGTATATCGCCAATTTCGTTTATTAATGTCTGCTCAAAATCGACGGCAGTTGTTATTTCAACGTTTTGAATATTGGCATGTTTCTGGTAAATAGTAATAAATGCACGAATTATATCTGGCAAATATTCTTCTCTTCCTTTGCTTATTAAGAGGTTTAAAAAAGCAATTACTTCTGCATGAAACTTGCCATCGAACAAAGTTTTAAAAATTGCTTTTTTCCTTGATGCAGCAATGACGGGGTTATCGATTAAAAAACGAAAATTTTCATCCTGCTTAATTATTTGTTGAAGGTTTTTTAAATCAACAGTATAACTTTCGAGGTTTTGCTTTTCTAACCCTAATTTAAACAATGCTTTGGCATATCGACGTGCAATAATGCTGTCATTCATAGCAATGCTGTGTTAATTCGTTTTAATGTCTTTCATATAACGCTCTGCCACTTCCTTCTGCGTCTTTTTGTTGTCAAATTCCTTACGAAGAATTTTTTCAGCAATTTGAACTGAATAGTCTACAATTTCATTTTTCATTTCAGCAAAAGCAGTTTCGCGTTCGGCTCTAATTTCTTTGCGGGCCTTTTCAATCATTTGCGAAGCTTCTTGTTTTGCACTTTCACGGGCTTCAGCAATAATTTTGTCCTGCGAATCACGAGCTTCTCTGAGCAGTTGTTCTCTTTCAAGCTTAGCTTCTTTAATAAGCTCGTCATTTTTGGCTTCCATTTTCTGCATCTCTTCTTTTGCCTTGTCGGCAGAGTTGAGCGCATTCTCAATATATTGATTACGCTCATTCAGCATTTTCAAAATGGGTTTCCACGCAAACTTACGCAAAATGAACCATACAACAAGAAAGGCCAAAATGGTCCAAAAAACAACTCCTACTTCAGGCATTATTATTTCCATAGTAAAACTTTTTAAGTTTTGAAAAGGCCCGAACGGCCAATCGCCGAACGGAGCCTGTTGTTTTTACCTTATACGAAAAGGATAAGGAACGTTACAGCAATTGCAAAGAATGCCACACCTTCAATCAGAGCTGCAGAAACAATCATGTTTGAACGAATGTCGTTCGCAGCTTCTGGCTGGCGTGCAATGGCCTCCATGGCTTTACTACCAATTTGACCAATTCCAATTCCGGCCCCAATAACTGCAATTCCGGCACCCAGCCCCGCTCCTAATTTAGCTAAGGCCGCTCCTGCTGCAAGTAATACTGATAATGATACCATAATAAATAGTTTAATGATGTATTAATGATGCTCCTCCACGGCCATTCCAAAGTAAATGGCTGAAAGAAGCGTGAAAACAAATGCTTGTATAAATGCCACCAGTATATCGAGAATAATCATAAATACACTGAAAAGAATAGATACGGGCGAAACAGCCAAACCTACAGCTGGGGCAATTGCCCCAAAAATAAATATCAAAGAAATAAAAGCTAACATAACAATGTGGCCTGCTGTCATATTAGCAAATAAACGAATGGCCAGCACAATAGGTTTGGTAAATACACCAACAACCTCTACAATAGGCATTAACGGTATGGGAACCTTCAACCACCAGGGTACTCCGGGTGTATTGAAAATATCTTTCCAGTAATTACGGTTGCCGCGAATGGTAGTTATGCTGAAAGTGATCAATGCCAAAGAGGCTGTTACCGAAATATTTCCTGTTACGTTTGCTCCAAAGGGAGGAATAGGTATTAAACCAAACAAATTGGCAAGAAAAATGAAGAAAAATACCGTTAAAAGGTAAGGAAGAAAATGATTAGATTTCTTACCTATGGCCGATTCGGCTATTTCTTCTTTAACAAACAAAATCAAGGGTTCTACAAATGCCAACACACCGCGCGGAGCATTCTTTGAGCTTTTTCTGGCTGATTTCGCAGCAATTAAAAAAATCAATAAGAGTGCTATTGCGGCTACAAACATTCCTACAACCACCTTCGTTATAGAAAGGTCTACAAGCCCACTCCCATATATTTTTCCATTTTCATCAAATTCAACAATTTTTCCTGCGTTGTAACCTTCTTGCGCAATCTTAAAATTCTTGTAGGAATCCTGACCATGATGAAATTTGCTGGACATAAAAAAGTGGAAGCCACTACGCTGGCTATACAAAATAACCGGTAATGGTACTGAAACTTGCTTACCTTCAGGTGTGGTTAGAATGTGCCAACTATAGTCATTTACAATGTGGCCAATAATTACCTCTTTAACATCGAGCTCCTTTTCTTCAGAAACCTGGTGCTTCTCGTCTGCAGCAAAACCGGAGTAAGCAAAAAACACCATAAAAAGCGATATAAGAAATGCACGCATGATTGTAGAATTGTTGAAATTTGATGTCCAACAAATTTAGAAATAATTAAAAACAAATCTAAACACATAGAGAATTTAATATGTTTTTATTATAAAAAAGACAGCAAAAGAGTTGAGCCACACGTAAAAATAAAACTATAAAAGATTACAATTTATAATTATTCAATGAACAATTTGCCTGCAATTTCGAATCCATCCATACAAAATTAGTCTACAAGTTCAACATGGTCGAGTGTCCACCATTTTTTTACAGAATCTTTAAAGGCAACAACTCCTTGTGTGAAATTTGCAACCATTATTGTATCGCCTGCTCCCATTACAAGCTTTATATCATAAAAGGTAGTGTTATTTATTGTAATTTCCGGCAGGTCTGCATTGTAATCGTCTAAATCAGTTATAAAACTTGCTACCAAATTTTGATCTTTTTTATAATTAATTTCGTAAAAAGCATTGTAGGGTGGTGTTGCTTCAAAATAAACATACAAACCAAACCTAATTGATGCATGATAACTTGAGTATAAATTATTTTTCGCATATTGAGAATATTCAAGTTTCCTTTGCAAATAATTCTCATCACAATCGCAAACACCGGTATAATGCTCATAATAATAATCGAGTAGCGTGTATTCCTGATTAAACAAGAAATGAGCCTGATTGCCTACTGAATCGACATAAGAGAAACGTTTAGATTCTTTAAAATAGGGGGTTGAATAAAGCAGCGATGTATCTATCGTTAAGACTTTTACTGTATCATTCTGCTCACAACAATTGGGCTTCTCTTCTTTAGGTATACAGGAAACGGCTATAATGCTTGTAAAAAAAACAAACATGCATTTTGATATTACGCTAATCATTTTTTTCATGGTTATTATCTTTAAATCCTATTTATTACTTAGTAAAAATTAATATCGGCATATTTAGTATAAATATCTATTACTGTATTATCAGGTCGTTTTTCGACTTGATAAACTTTTTTATTCTGATTATCATGTAATGTGTTTCTCACAACATGGCCCCCATCTTTGATGCATTCATTTAAAGATATATTTCCACCTGATGTTTCCAGCTTATAATTAAACTCATAACAATTTGTATTGATAATATTTACTTCTGTATTATTGCCACTAATCTTTAGTTTCTCCAGGCTGCTATTCATGTGCATTGTAATATTTCCAAACTTAGATTCAATGTCAATGTTTCCGGTGCATTTTCTCATGATGATGTCCACATAATCTGTTTGAATTTTTCCATTTATATGACCCCGAATAATTTCAAGTCCTCCCACACTCTGATTTACAGACAAATTTAGATGACAGTCTTTCAACGTTACTTCACCCATTTGTTGATTTATTTCAACCTTTCCCTTCAAATTTTGCAAAACTACATTACCCGGTTTATTCTTAATGCTTAATTGTGCTTTCTCGGGAACAATTACATCATAAAATACCTCGTATAAGGTTTGCTTATCTGGTTTGTCCTTAAACAACACATAATTATTCAAATAAATACTACGGTCCTGAACCTTTTGAATGAACTCCATTGCGTTCACTGCTTCTTTAGCCTGATTAAGTTGTGGATGTTTTGCGATTAGTTTTACAGTTATTTTAACTTCAGATGTACTGCCACTATGCACATTGATTTTTGCATTTTGCCCGTTGATATATATTACCTGTCCATTATACGGGTGTTTATCTTTAAGCACCCGGGTTACTACCTGATAACTGGTTTGCGACCAACTCAGCGAAAACATCAACATGAACAATATGTAAAGTGCTAATAAACGCATAAACCAATTATTTTAGGCGATTAAAATTCAAATTCTCAAAAGTAAATCCAATATCCAATCCAATGGTAGCCGCAAACTGCAATCCTTTATCCTGATTAAAATAAGCTGCCCGAAAATTATAGAGTGCACCTATTCCACAAAAGAAATCCAGGTACATAATTTTACCTAACCTTCTCTGCAACCCATAATACACATAAACGCCCGGAATAAAATGGTTATCTGGTTTGCGACGCGCTGATACAGAAGACTGCAGACCAAGGTTTAGTTGAGACCCAAAATAGTTTCCTACAAAACTATTGACATTCTTTCCCAGTCTTTTTCTGCGGTCTTTATTGTAATAATATCTGATGGATGAAAACAAACTTGCATGTACCAATGTATAATTCTCTCTAAAATAACTATATGTGCGCCATGCAATCAATGCCCCGTGCTGCATTGTCCAATCTCCTTTAAGGTTATGCTCATACCGGATATTTGGGGACAAACTCGCAAACTCAATCGCATCAAATTTCCATAGTTTTTGAATTTCTGTTCTGTCTTCAATCAACAATTGATAGTGTACACCATATTGTTGATTTGATTTTGTTGAATCATTTTGGGCCCGTAAACTGCCCGTTAAAACGAAAATTAAGAGTAATGTAATGAAACAAATATGCTTATAGGATAGTATCATTTCTTTGATTTTCAGGGGTTAAACGACTATTTTTGTAATTTTGCAAATGCAAATCCAATTTCGAAACCAAGCAGCGGTTTTATGTAGATAAAGTCAAATATACTGCTCTTACCAAAGCCAACTCCGGCATATAAATCTACATATCCGATATTTCCAAGACGGCGATGCAGGCCATATTTCAATGTTGCTTCTGTGTAACTTCCATTAATGACAGGTTCAAGTGTCAGAAGTTTTACACCTTTTGCATCCACACGAACAGGGTCGTCACCATTTTGAATATTGGCAAAAACAACACCCTCAATTGGTACTGTCACATTTGCAGAGTTAAATGTACCATGCACTCCAATTGCTATATAGGAGGCAGAAAACCCATGTGTAAATAATCCTTTCCGCTCTCTTCTTTTTAGGTTGATGTAATTGCGATATTCCACACTGGTATTCAATGCAATATTAAAAAGGTGTTCTTCAATAACCCCCCAATCTTCTAGGTATTGGGAATAACGGTTTTTCCCGAGAACTCCTGACACATCAACATTTACATCAAACAGCAAGGTGCTTTGATTACCCAGCCTTGTTTCTAATGCTATAGAGGGTCTAAATTTCATATAATCGCTGAAATTTAATTTCCAAAAGTGCTTTACAGAAGATGCTTCCTTCAAAAAATATTTTGCGTACCATTTGTTTTTGGTCAAATCTTCACGGCTTTTTTGCTCCGTAGAGTATATAACCGTATCTGTTTGTGCAAGTGCACATGACGGCAGAAAAACAAAGAGAAAAATAAAAATTTTTGTATTCATAATATTTCTGGTTAAAACAGATTAACTTTATTCTATTCTTTCATAACAAGTTCTATCATTTGCTTTTTTATCTCAACCTGTTGGTTATGCAGTCTGTTGCTATACTTAATCAATTGTTGATTTTTTGTTTCTTCTAACATTTGCAATACTTCCTGCCGGGCTTGCTGTACCTGTTGCAGCTGCGATTGTAGTTCACGGAATGCCTCAGAGTTGCATTGGTATGGCCTTACCTGGCAAAACTGTTCAATGCTGCGGTCCATCTCGGCAAGGGTAGGGTTGAATTGTCGTATGCTGATGTCGGGTCTATCAATCATCTCTTCGGAATACGCAATCTCTCCTGCTGCCTGGTGCTGCACGACCTGTGAAGTAAACCATCCCATGCCAATGAGTACCAATAAACCGGCTGCAATTTGCATTGTATGCTTTCTGTAAAACCGGTAATTTTTCTTCGCAGAAATATTTTTCTCTATGCCCTGCCAGATTTCATCATTTAACTCATGCTGAGGCAAATCATTTATGGCATTCCGAAGTTTTTGTTCTTCATCGAGCCTTGCCGCAATGACGGGCCATAAATCTTCATTGAGATTATGTTCCGGTAAATTATTGATTGCCTTATTTAAACCGTCATTTTTCATGGTCGGTGCGATTTTAAAATTTGCTGCAAGTGTTTTTTGGCACGAAAAAGTTGCGATTTCGATGTTCCTTCTGATATGTTAAGCATTTGGGCAACCTCTTTATGTTTGTACCCTTCTACTTCAACCAATAAAAACACGGTTCGGTATCCTTTTTCAAGACTTGCAATGGCCCTTTCAAGTATTTCTCCGGTTAAACCATCATCCCAGGTGAATAAAAAAGATTCCTCATAATGCTCAATCTGCCGCCATTGAATGCCCTTCTCAATTTTCCTAATTGCCGCCCTTACAATAATGGTTTTCATCCAGTAATAAAGTGATGCTTTTCCCGTGTAATTATCCATATTCTGAAATACATCGACAAAGCCATCTTGCAAAGCATCTTGAGCGTCCTCATTATTACCTGTAATTCTTATGGCTATTGTATAAAAAGTATGCTTATACTTTTCGTATAAAAGTTTTTGCGCTTGCCGGTCGTTTGCAAGGCATTTTTTAACTAAGATTGATTCGTCGGCTAAAATTTTCAATGACATTTCAATTTTTTTGTCATTAGTAGAGTGTTACAAAACTACAAAATGGTTGCATGGACAGGAATTTTTCTTGATAAACCATTGACCAGAAAGCATTCATATACTCCATAATTTGCTGTATTACAGAACCCAGCACAGGTTTAAAAAAATTGATTTTTTCAATTGTAATTTGAACTTTAAAGGTTTATCACCAGATTTTTTTATCTTGTGCAAAACAAAATCAATGCTTTATGAGGAATACCAATATTCAAATTGTAACCGACTGGACGTTGCCAACCTTGGTGAATAAACTACAAGAAGGAGAAATAAAAATTCCACGTTTTCAGCGCGATTATGAATGGGAACGCCCCAAGGTTGTTCTGCTACTCAACAGCATTTATTTACAATATCCTATTGGTACTTTCTTTTTATGGATAGCTCCGGAAAAATACCGAAACTTCATACATACTACCGAAGAGTTGCAAATACCTCAAAAAAGCACAAATGGCGCTACACAATTTATTTTGGACGGCCAGCAAAGGATTTTATCGCTGTTTATGGCCATGAAAGGGTTAAATAATAAAAGCGGCAATTATGCACAAATTTGTTTTAATCCGGCGGCTGAGACATTCCGGGTACCACGTCGAAAAAATGAAAAATATGCTTTTCCTGCCTGGAAAATTTTCGACGAAAAGGCGTTTAATGCAATAGCCGAAAAACTGAAATCTGATTCAAAACGCATTTATGACAACTGGACCAATGTGCGCGAAATACTTATGAATTATCCGGTTAGTGTGGTAAAAACACTCAATTATGAACTGGATGAAGTGGTCGAAATTTTTGAACGCATCAATCAGGGTGGTAAGCGACTTACGTCTTTTGACCTAGTTCATGCCACTACCTGGTCGACAGATTTTGACCTGAAAGAAAAAATTGATGAGGTGAACAGCATACAAAAAATTGAAAAAGCCGGCGGACTAACAGAAAAAGTTTTTACCCATGCCCTGGCCCTCAATGCTTTTGACGATTGCAGGAGCTCGTACCAACTTAAGCTGAATCCGGAATTGGCTAAAAACCTGTGGCACAAAACACAAAATGCCATCAGCCGGGCGGTAGACTTGCTTCATGATATGCGCATCACCACCGGATTAAGCTCCTATCAAATCCACATCATTATATTGCAATACTATTTTTTCAGAACCGACCATACAGCCATGCCCGATGATGCCCGCAAAAAGGTTGAAAAATGGTTTTGGGATGCCCGTTTTAGCAAGCGGTTCAGCAAAAGCACCTACACAACCATTAAAGATGATGCTCAATGGATAATAAATTTATAGGCTGAAGCTGAACATTAAGTGTCACTTTAACACAAAACTCCTATATTGTTGTCTTATTTTTATTTAAACAAATAGACTCACTTTTTTGAAACTACTATTTTTGTATTTCCTGTAAAGTGAGACTTATAAATTTTTAAATGAGACCATTTATTTTTCCGGTCGCTATTTCTTTGTGGCAAACAATTAAATTTTTCGCTCATGAAGTTAATAAAAACCGGAATCTTAATAGTGTCTACAATACTTATTGCAGCCTGTAGCAGCACAAAAATATCGCAGGAAAAATGGCAACCTGCTTATCGTATTCAGGGCGGTATAAACAAAGGTGGAATTGCAGAAAACACGCATTTTGATGAAATGGAAGAAACACCTGTTGACGCCTACAGTGGCGCTACCAATTTGGGAGCAAATGCCGGGGCGCGAGTTTTACTGCCACTGGGAAAAAACGCCATTGAAACGGGAGCAGATATAATGTACAACCGCCAAAAATTCACTTATCAGGATGGCTTAAACCAATTTAACGGTGAGAAAACATTAAATGTATATCAAATTATGGTCCCTTTGGTGTACAGTTTTGGGATTTATAGAAAATTTCACCAGGAGGGCCTAATTCAGCTTAAACTTGGTTACACGGGCCAGTTGAGTTTTATTCAGGAAGCAAAAAACACGGGCACATCACCGGAATTCAGCTATAATAAATACTCCGGAGGTTTCACTATCGGATTATCAAGCACCCCGGTAACACTTAAAAACGGCAATAAAATAGGCTTTTATTTTGATGTGTACAGAGGCGGTCAAATCTATAAAGACTTTTACAATAAAGCGGAGATGGAGGAGCCCGGTTCAAGTTTCTTCAAAACCGGCCTTATATTTCATTTTGGCCAATAAAGCATCAATAAAATGAGTTACAAACACATAACAATTATTTTTCTTATGATATCAACACTTCTGGGATGCTCCATCCACAAAAAAGCCACCAAAGAACGCGAACAAATGCTTGAGCAAACACCATCGCCAGTAAAAATACTGGAAGAAAGAGACCTTGAAAACCTCCCTTATCCCGTTAAAAAATGGCTGAAAACAAGCGGAGTTCCTGGCAAAGAAAAAGTTCATTCAGCTTTTGTGGAACAAAATTTAAAAATGAAACTTAAACCTGGTCAGGATAACTGGTATACCGGAAAAGCCAATCAAATATTTACATTGAAAAATCCGGGGTTTAACTGGATTATGGATATGAAAATGTCGCCAATCATCCGGGTAAAAGCCCGCGATAAGTTTGCCAATGGGCATGGAGAAATGCACATTAAAATGAACAACATCATTACGATGGCTAAAGCACGTGGTTCCCAAATTGATGAAGCATCATTACAGCGCTTTCTCGGAGAAATCATTTGGTTTCCTTCAGCAGCTTTAAGTGACCAAATTCAATGGGAAGCGATAGACAGCACTTCGGCCAAAGCTATAATGAAGGTAGGTGGTATAAACATCTCCGGTACTTTCAAATTCAATGCAACTGGAGACGTTGTGAGCTTCTCTGCCATGCGATTTAAAGATACAGGCCCGGAAGCGGAGCGAAAGATGTGGATTAACACCGTTGAAAAAACTGGGGTAATTAATGGGATAAGAGTTCCTGTAAAAACCGCCACAACCTGGAAACTTGATGATGGTGACTGGACCTGGTTACACCTTGAAATTACAGACATTATTTATAATCCGGATAAAAACCAAATTACCAAACTTTAATGCCATGCTAACACTGATTGTATATGCCACAAATCATGGAACAACTGAGCGCGTTGCACATCTTATTGCAGAAAAAATTAAGGATGAGGTAAATCTCGTGGATTTGAAAAAAGAGCAAAAAGTTGACCTACACCCATATAATCAAATTATCATTGGGGGTTCAATTCACGCCGGCATGTTGCAAAAACAAACTCGCCAGTTTTGTGAGACCTACATGTCTCAGTTATTACAAAAACACATCGGGCTTTTTTTATCCTGCATGCATGAACAAAAAGCACAAGAACAATTTGAGCTGGCATTTCCTGAAATATTGCGTTCACACGCCACAAGCAAACAAATAACCGGAGGCGAATTTCGCTTTGATAAAATGAATTTTATTGAGCGGGCAATTGTGAAAAAAATCACCGGAGTAAAAGAAAATGTGAGTAACATCCAACATGAACGCATCGAAACCATGATACAAGAAATGGAACGCTCGCACTGAAAAACCCTGACCTGACTCAGCAAACCCTACATTAAAATTACAGATTTTTAGAATGTAACCACCTATTCATCCGTTTATAATATGATTTCAATGGTGCATAATAATTCCGAAAACCCACAGATTAACTGCATAGGGCACATCTCTTGAAACTAAAATCAGATGGTGTAGTAATTTTTGGGTATGAAGAAAACTCCCAAGAGATAACGTTTTTTGCAAAAGATACCGGCACTGGCATTGACGCTGCATTACTGCACGAAATGTTTGACCGCTTCAGACAGGAAGAACTAAACGATGCCCGAAAAAAAGGGGAAACCGAATTGGGCCTTTCAATATCAAAAAAACTTGTTGCATTGTTAGGCGCGAAAATGTGGGCCGAGTCCAAAAAGGGCAAAGGAGCTTCATTTTTCTTCACCTTACCTGCTAAAAACACAAAACGCTGTTAACTACCAGAGGTTGCAGCACTCCCGGCTACAGCAGCTACAGAAGCAGCGGCCATGGCGGCCTGCATTTCCTGTATAGCATCCTGTATGCCTTCTGCAACGGGATTTTCCGCAACTTTTTGCTTCAACTTCTTCTTAAACTTGCGCCGCTCAGACGTTTTGCTTACAAAAGGTTTAAGCAGGTTAACAGCAGCTATAACACTCAAAAGGTTGGCTTCGGTCGTTGAAAGAGATTCAGGGCCTTCTGTTTTCTCTTTCAGTTCGGATATTAACTCCTGCCTCATCGTATTATTTGACACAGATATTCTCAGGTAAGGAATAAACAGGAAAGTATGATGATTTACCTTCAGCAATCCTTGCTGCTCCATCAAATCGAGAAGCGGCGGACGAAAAAGAGAAGCTTTATTCGACAGGGCGGTAATCCATCGTTTTGCTTTTCTGGACTTATCACGTTCATTGATAAATTTCCAAACAGCTTCATGTGCTGGCGTTAAGCCCGATGGTCTCGATTTAACCACAACTTTTTTCTGGTTAAAATCAATGGCTTGTGCTTCAACCAAATCAAGCATCAAGGTGCCGGCAACACCCATGTTTAAAACTTGTTTCGAAATAAGCCATGTAGCTTTTGAAGGGTGACAGGCCAGTAGCAATAGTTTTTCAGGGTTTGTTTTTAATTTTTCCATTTTAATTTGGGTTATATACCCAAAGTTATAAAAAAGAATAAGTACAATCAACTAAAAGTGATAGCCTGAAATGTTGACTTTTTGATAATTCTTTATATTACAAGCCTTTGACTTTATAAAACATGTTTTCCGTCTGACTGGGAAATTTGTAGTATTACCAATTAAATTTATCTAAGCTGGCAAGACACTGAAGAATCTTCAGTCTTTGATAAGAGCGAGTCAAACACAAGAGTTTCAAAGGTTTTTACGTTTTCTTGCACAGATTACTTTAGCTTTAAATCAGGGTATTTGCTTTTAAATTTCCGGACTTTGGGTTTAATCACGTAACTGCAATAGGGCGCAAATTCATTTTTCTCATAATAATCCTGGTGGGTAACCTCTGCCTTGTAAAAATCTCCTAAGGGTTTAACTTCTGTAACAATCTTTTTATCGTATTGGTCGGAGGCATTTAATTCTGATATCACCTTATCAATAATTTCCCGGTCCTTGCTGTCGGTGTAATAAATGGCAGACCGGTATTGTGTGCCAACATCAGCTCCCTGGCGGTCTTTTTGGGTAGGATTATGTATGGTAAAAAAGATGTCCAGAATTTTCTCAAGCGAAATCTGTTCCGGATTATAAGTTACCTTCACCACCTCTGCATGACCGGTGCTACCCGTGCAAACCTCCGCATAAGTTGGGTTTTTTGTTTTACCACCTGCATATCCAGAAACAGCAGAAGAAACACCTTTGGTCATATTAAAAACAGCTTCAATGCACCAAAAACAGCCCCCTCCAAGTACTATGGTTTTCTCTTTAGTATTCATATTCTTTGCGTTAATTGTATTTATTGATGATATCGGTATCAATAATACCAAAATGAGTATTTTAAAATAATTATTCATAGCTGCATTTTTAATAAATCAAACACAGCCGGTGTATTTTTGTTTGTGTTTACAGTGGGCAAAACGCCGCCCTTCTAAATCGAATGAATTATTAAATATTTATGAGTTTAGCCTTGGAATTATTAATTTAGAATCTTTTTAAAAGTAAATTAAAATCATATAATATGTTTAAAAAAGAAGTTTACACAGAACGCCGGAACAATTTGAAAGCTAAAATGTCTGGCGGCATAGCATTTTTCCCCGGACATTCGGAATCACCCATGAATGCCCCGGCGAACACCTTCCATTTTCGTCAAAACAGCTCTTTCCTGTATTATTTTGGCCTGGACTTTCCCGATATAGCAGGCGTAGTAGACCTCGACAGTGGGGAAAGCATTATTTTTGGCGACGATGTTACAATGGACGATATTATTTGGATGGGACCTCAGCCATCTATGAAGGAACGCTCTGCTGAAGTTGGTGTAAGTGATAGCCGCACCTACAGCCACCTTTTTGACTACATAAAAAAAGCAGTGGATGCAGGCCGAAAAATTCATTTCCTTCCACAATACCGCGCCGACAATCAAATTCTGATGGAAGCCCTTACCGGTATTCGCGCTGCAGAAGTAAACCATTACCAATCGGTAGAACTCATTAAAGCAGTAGTAGCGCAGCGTAGCATTAAGGATGAGTACGAGGTAGAAGAATTGAAAAAAGCAGCTGCGACAGGATACAACATGCATGTAACGGCCATGAAAATGGCCATGCCCGGTGTTTGGGAACAAAAAATTGCCGGTACCATTGAAGGAATTGCCGTAGCAGGCGGAGGAATGCTTTCATTTCCGGTAATTTTATCACAAAATGGCCAAACACTGCACAACCACGATCACAGTCAAACACTAACCGAAGGCAGACTCATGCTAACCGATGCAGGGGCTGAAACCGGAATGCACTATGCAAGCGATTTTACCCGTACCGTGCCCGTTGGCGGAAAATTCTCTGACAGACAACGCGACATTTACAACATTGTGCTGGCAGCCAACAATAAAGCTACATCATTGGCAAAACCCGGCATTCCCTATTTCGACGTGCATGTGGAAGCAGCTAAAGTGCTCGCTTCTGGCCTAAAAGATCTGGGCATCATGAAAGGAAACCCCGAAGAAGCAGCACGCACAGGTGCTTATGCCCTTTTCCAACCCCACGGATTAGGTCACATGATGGGACTTGATGTACACGACATGGAAGATATTGGCGAAAACTATGTGGGGTACGATAATGAAATAAAGCGTTCAGAAATATTCGGCCTGGCAGGTTTACGTCTCGGTAGAAAATTGCAGCCCGGTTTTGTGGTTACCAATGAGCCCGGATGTTACTTTATTCCTGAACTGATTGAAAAATGGGAAAATGAGAAAAAATTCGCTGATTTCATAAACTATGATAAAGTGAAAGAATATCTTGACTTTGGCGGCATACGGCTCGAAGATGACTTACTGATTACAGATAACGGCGCTGAACTTATTGGCGATCGGATTCCGATTTCCGTAGAAGATGTTGAAAAAACCATGAATGAATCATAGTTCGACCTAATAATGGTATCAAAGCGCAATGATGAATTTCATTGCGCTTTTTTTTGATATTCACTGGGTGTAAATCCCGTCATACTTTTAAACACCCGGTTAAAGGTGGCTTTAGCATTGAAACCACAATCATAAGCCAGGGCAATAATTGAATAATTAGCATTTTCGGGAGCCAGACAAGCATCTTTAAATGCTTCTACTCTGAATTGGTTTATAAAATCAAAAAACCTGATATTTAGTTTCCGGTTCAAAATACCGGATAAATATTCCGGCATCACATTCATTTGTCTGCTCAGTTCATTCAGGGTAATCTCTGGTTGTAAATAAGGTTTTTGCTCATTCATATAACTCAACAATTCATGTATAAAAGCCTCATCTGAAGTAAGTTTAGACTGAATACCTGAATTGATTTTTTGCCTATGATTACCAGATGAAATTTGTGCGCCCGAATAAAACACATTAGTTTGCCGTAGACCATAAAACCCCATAGAAAGAATAAACAAAGCACCTACAACAAAAGTGTAAAGTTGCATAACCTTGTAATTGAAAAGGTTAAAGAAATAATCTGAGAGAAACAACAGGCTGTTTATAGCATAAGCAATAATGGCTGCTATCAAAATAAACCTTAACCATGCCAAATCAATATTTTCAATTTTCGAAAAATAATTTCTGATTCTCTTTCGATAGCGATGAATCAGAACCAGCCCCCAAATAAAATACCCCTGGGTAAAAAGCAGGATACCCGTTACCATAAGAGGATAAGCCGGATGGGTTTTAAATTTTCCTGACTGCATTTCAGCAATACGCTCAGCCACTGGCTTAGAATAAGTGGAAAACCACATCAGAAAAAAAGCCAGCACAAAAGGAAGGAAATGCAGTAAATATTGTGGTTTAAATACAAATTTTTCTGTAGTAAAAGACTTGATGTAAAACCAAAGAATGGGCCCATGTAAAAAAATCAGCGGTGGCGAAACATGAATAAAAAACGGATACGGAAAATTATTTGCCTGATTATACTGCTCCACGTAAGAGGCGACAATGGTCATTGCCATAATTAACAGCAACCCAGCCAAAATATAATCCGGCTTATTTTTTTGCTTTTTAGTCAGGATGAGCCCTGCTAAAAAAAGAGCCTCAAAAATACCGATGATTAAAATTGCAGTCATGGGGCCAATTTACACAGAAAACAAATAATACAAAAACACTCGATAAAAGACCAGGCAGCTGCAAAATATAAAAAACAACGCAAATACTCCATAAGAGCCAAATTCCCTTTATCTTTGCATGAAATTTCAAACCATTTGAACTAAACAAATTTTTATGAATTATCGAAAAATTATTGCGCTCCTTTTCATGGTGAGTGCTTTTCAACTCTCAGCCCAAATACCCACGGGATACTACGATAATGCGCAGGGATTAAACGGAACCGAACTGCGCCAGGCACTTCATGACATCATCGACAACCATAATTCACAATCATATTCGGCTTTGTGGACACATTTTCAAAGCACCGACCGCAAAAGCAACAATAAGGTATGGGACATGTATTCTGACGTGCCGGGTGGTACGCCACCTTATGAATTTGCTTTTGTAATGGATCAGTGTGGAAATTACCAGGCAGAAGGTGATTGTTACAACCGCGAACACTCATGGCCCAAAAGCTGGTTCAACGATGGCTACCCCATGTACACGGATCTTTTCCACTTAGTGCCTTCCGATGGTTATGTGAATGGCCAGCGAAGCAATCACCCTTATGGTGAAACCAATGATCCTTATTGGATATCCCAAAACGGTTCAGAAGTTGGAACGTCTTCATTTTCAACCATGAGCGGAACTGTATTTGAACCTATAGATGCCTACAAAGGCGATTTTGCAAGGAACTACATGTACATGGTTACCCGCTATTTTAATGAAGATACCAACTGGTACACCAATGATTTAGTTGATGGAGCAAACTTTACGCTTGCCGGCACAGCGCTCATGTTAAAATGGCATCAGGAAGACCCGGTCAGTCAAAAAGAAATTGACCGAAACAATGCTATTTACGAAATTCAGAACAACCGCAATCCATTTATTGACCATCCGGAATATGCCGACCAAATCTGGGGAAACATTAATACGCCCCCTTATTTTGTTAATTACATTTCAGACACTTCTGTTGCAGAAAATCAAACTCTTGAACTTGATATTTATTATGATGATAATGATCCTCAATCCGTTAATATTGAATGGAATTGCCTTTTTTGCTCTGCAGATTTCGTTTCGCTCACCAATATAAATGAAGGACATGTGAGGTTTACTGCACAACCCGTTTCAGGCGATGTTGGCAGCTATTCAATAACTATTATTGCTAATGATGGTGCAAACGAAACACCAAATTATCTGTTTGACCTTGAAATAGAAGAAGGCAACGCAATAGCAGACGTAAAGAATTATATAAATATTGCACCCAATCCAAGCAATAATAATTTTGTAATTAATACTTCAGCAGCTAATTCAACTTCTCACCAAAGAATATATGTTTATAATGTTGCCGGACAACAAGTTGAAGCATTTAAATTAAATCAAAGCTCAACTTATCAGTTTGGGTCAGACTATAAACAGGGCACTTATATTGTAAAAATAATTACACCGGAACATACATTTACGCAAAAACTTGTAAAACAATAAAGTAATGGACTTTCTGACCGATGACAATTTTTTAATGTTTGTCATTATTGCCCTTGGTTTCCTTCTGGGCCGCATCAACATTAAAGGTATTTCCCTTGGTGTGTCAGCGGTCATGTTTGTAGCTCTGATTTTTGGCCATTACGGACTCAAAGTGCCCGACGCTATACAAACAACCGGGTTGGTGCTTTTTCTATATACCATAGGCATACAGGCGGGTCCGGGATTTTTCGCTTCATTCAAGAAAGACGGTCGCAGGCTTGCCCTACTGGCCGTTGGTGTAATGTTTACCGGAGGCCTTATTACGTGGCTGCTCATTGCCTTTCTAAATATAGATCCCAACATTGCCGTAGGACTGTTTAGCGGAGCTATGTCGAGCACGCCAGGGCTGGCAGCCGCAATTGACATCACAGGGTCGCCGCTGGCCTCCATCGGGTATACCATTTCCTATCCGTTTGGGGTTATTGGTGTAATTGTTTTTGTAAGGGTACTTCCGAAATTACTCAACAAAGACATCGGTCAGGCAGAAGCAGCATTTGAAAAAGAAGCCGAGAAAGAACATCCAAAAATATTACAACGAAATTTCATTGTCGAAAATGAAAACGTAAAGGGTCAAAAAATAAAAGAGCTCAATATTCGGCAAATGACCGGCGCCATGATCAGCCGTATTAAACATGCTGGTGTTTCTGATACGGTACAAGCCGATACGGTTGTATACAAAAACGATATCATCAGGGCCATTGGTCCGGAAGAAGCCCTTGAAAAAGTTGGGCAACTCATCGGGCCGGTTACCGATGAAGAGATTTCATTGCACAAAAGTCACTCGGTTCGTTCACTGTTGGTCACCAACAAAGATGTAGTGAACAAAACCATTCCGGAACTCAATATGCTCACTGCTTATAATGCTGTCATTACCCGTATCAGACGTGCGGGCATTGACATTGTGCCCGATACAAGGGTAAAATTACAAATGGGTGATAAAATTATTGTATCAGCACGCACTGTTGACATACCCGCCATTATCAAAATCTTTGGCAATTCCAACAAAGACCTTTCAGACACCGACTTTCTTCCAATTGCAATTGGTGTTGTAATGGGTTATATTATTGGTCATATCAACATCTCAATGGGGAATTATGCCTTTAGCTTAGGTTTAACCGGAGGAGTTTTAATCACTGGTTTATTGCTCGGTAGAACAGGTAAAACCGGTCCGTTTGTATGGACACTAAGTGGAGCAGCTACGCAGCTGTTGCGTCAGCTGGGTTTAATATTTTTCCTGGTTGCGGTTGGTGCCAATGCAGGCAAGCACATTGTTGAGGCTTTTCAAACATATGGTGCTGAGCTTTTTGGCTATGGAATTGCCATAACGCTTTTACCATTGATACTCATCGTTTTGGTAGACCGCTACCTGCTCAAAATGAATATTTTGTCGTTTTTAGGGGCCCTGTCCGGCGCAGTAACCAGTACTCCAGCCCTGGCAGCAGTAGATCCGATGACAAAAAGCAACGCACCGCATGTAGCTTATGCAACAATCTACCCCATTGCTATGGTCCTGTTAATCATTACAGTAAAAATATTATGTGCTGTATAATATATAAAAAGTGATAGTTAAGTCTAAAAATATTCATATATTTGGATATCATTAATATGTAAAAAACACAAAAATGAAAGTTTCAGAATTAAATATTGATCAACTGGAAGAAGCGGCAAGCATGCTAAAAGCTATTGCACATCCAATGCGCATTGCAATACTCAACTTTTTGGAAGATGGAAACAAAATGACTGTAACCGAAATACATCAAAAATTACAGATTGAGCAATCAACCACATCGCATCATTTAGGAATATTAAAAGACAAAGGGGTGTTATGCTCAAAAAGAGAAGGTAAAAACACTTTTTATTTTCTCAAACATGAGCGTTTAAGTAGTATTGTAGACTGTATAAGTCAATGCACAGTTTAAAAGAAATATGACCATCAGAAAAGGCCGCTTTTTAAGCGGCCTCTTTTATTATTTAAAAATTTTATCCTGTATTTGTAACGGTTCTCTCAACTCTTCATTTTAGCTCGTTTGCGGTCGTTCTCGTTGAGTAAAATTTTACGTAGACGAATACTTTTAGGTGTAATCTCCACATATTCATCCTTTTCAATATACTCCAAAGCATCTTCCAGAGAAAACTCAATGGGTGGAGCTAAAAGAACCTTATCGTCTGAGCCGCTTGCGCGCATGTTTGTAAGCTTTTTTGTTTTGGTTACATTCAGCACAAGGTCGCCTTCGCGCGTATGCTGCCCTATGACCTGTCCGGCATATACATTGTCTCCAGGGGCGACAAAAAACTTACCCCGGTCTTGCAATTTATGCACTGCATAGGCTATAGCCGTGCCACTTTCCATAGCGATTAAAGAACCGTTCTGGCGTTCTTTGATGGGTCCGACAGTAGGCCGGTATTCTATAAACCTGTGATTCATAATGGCCTCGCCTGCGGTGGCTGTAAGCACCTGGTTGTTTAACCCGATTAAACCTCTTGAGGGCACCTCAAATTCAATATTTATGCGCTCACCTTTGCGGATCATATTTTTCATCTCTCCCTTACGCTGACTTACCATTTCAATTACAGTGCCGCTATATTCATCCGGCACATCAACGGTTAGCTCTTCGAAGGGTTCACATTTCTGGGCCCCAATCATTTTATAAAGCACCTGTGGCTGGCCTACCTGTATTTCGTATCCTTCCCGGCGCATATTTTCTATAAGCACAGACAAATGCAAAATTCCACGGCCATAGACATTAAATTTATCTGCCGAATCTGTATCGTGAACCTGCATAGCGAGGTTTTTCTCCAATTCTTTCTCCAGACGCTCCTTAATATGGCGGGAGGTAACATATTTACCTTCTTTGCCATAAAACGGGCTATTGTTTATGGTGAAGAGCATACTCATGGTAGGTTCATCCACAGCAATGGGATCGAGCTGGTCCGGATGGTCGATATGCGCAATGGTTTCTCCGATTTCAAAATTTTCAAGACCTACAATGGCAACAATTTCCCCGGATTCGGCCTCATCGACCTTTTTACGTTGAAAGCCGTCAAACACAAAGAGCTCTTTTATCACCTGCTTAACCACTGATTTATCTTTGCGAATGATAGCTACCTGCTGATTGGCCTTTAAGTTACCCCGATAAACCTTTCCAATGGCGATTCGCCCTACATAAGAAGAATAATCGAGTGAAGTTATACGCATTTGGGTAGTACCATCTTCTACAGTAGGCTCCGGAATATATTGAATAATACCATCGAGCAGGGAAGTTATGTCGTTGGTACGTTTCTTTACATCGTCAGACATCCAGCCTTCTTTGGCTGAACCGTAATACGTCGGGAAATCGAGTTGCTCATCGGTGCCATCCAGATTAAACATCAATTCGAAAACCTCTTCCTGCACTTCAAGTGGCCGGCAATTGGGTTTATCGACTTTGTTAATAACGACAATGGGCTTCAGTCCAATTTCAAGAGCTTTTTGAAGCACAAACCGGGTCTGGGGCATGGTCCCTTCAAAAGCATCGACCAAAAGTAAAACACCATCGGCCATATTCAACACACGCTCTACTTCTCCGCCAAAATCACTGTGGCCGGGAGTATCGATAATATTGATTTTAAAATCTTTATAAGAAACAGATACATTTTTTGAAAGTATGGTAATGCCACGTTCACGCTCCAGATCATTACTATCCATAATTAACTCGCCTGGCTTTTCATGGTCGTCGAAAAGTTTACACTGATATAAAATTTTATCCACCAGGGTGGTTTTGCCATGGTCAACGTGGGCGATAATGGCTACATTTCGAATTTTCTTACTCATTGAAAGGATATTTTTACAATAGGAAAACAAATAACTACTGCTTTTTGCTCAACTAAAAGCTCAAAACATAAAAAAAGGCTGCCTTGAAGCGACAGCCTTAACGGTTGTATGTCGACAATTTTTTATTCCTGTTCTGGTTTTTCTTCAGGTATATTTTCAGGAGCCGGGGCTGAAACAGGTGTTTCAACATTAATTGTTTCTTCTAACTCTGATTTATTTTGAGTTTCTTCTGGCCTTGGCATGGCATACACAGCCAAAACATTCAACAAAAAGAAAACTCCAATTAATACCCATGTAGCTTTTTCAAGAAAATCGGCTGTTTTGCGAACGCCCATTACTTGCGTATTTCCGGCAAAATTAGCTGCCAGGCCTCCACCCTTCGAGTTCTGCACTAAAACGATCAGGACCACTAAAATGGCAACTACAATGATTAATGCTGAAATGAAATAATACATTTTATCTTCTTTTATTGATTATTGATAATTTTTTGGATTTCTTTAATCCGGCCTGCAAAGTAAACATTTTTTTCTGGATATTTCAAACTTAATTTTTCATAAGTAGCTATGGCTTTTTCATATAAACCCTGTTTCATATAAATCCTGGCCAGTGTTTCTGTCATAAAATCAGCGTTTTCGCGGGTGCTTTCTTCTGTTTTATCTGCTATTTCAGCTGATTTTTCTTCTGTTACTTCTTTGTTTCTTTGGCGTTCAGACAAAGATATAAACCGGTCGATAATCTGCTCTTTTTTACCTTTTTCTGCTTTTATTGCACCTGTTTTATGATGTGCGCGTTTAATATTCTGGGCCAACCATGCTTTAGTGTCATCGGTTAATTCATCGCTGGATCGATCAATTTTGGACTGCAGGTCATATTCTTCCGAAGATTTTTGTGTGTTTGTTTTTCCGGCTTCTGTATCTTCACGCGGTACATAATCAAAGTCGAAATATAGCAACCCTTCGTTGTTCAACACGCGCTCAATTTCCTTTTTTCGGAGCCGTCTATTTTCCTGGCGCTCCAATTCGGCACTGGAAACTTGTTGAAGGTTAACTTCGAATTCTTTTTGATCTGATAACGGGTCGTTTGAAACTGACATTACTTTTGCCGGCTCCAGATGCAGCCACTCGTAGAGGCGCTGACGATCGCCGGTACAAATAGCCATCTGCTTTAAATGCTGGCTAAACCGAAACGAGCCTCCCATCAACTGATATTTTAGCAACAAAGCATGAGCAGCCTGAAACCAGGGATATTCCTCAACAAGCGATTCAATTTCAGGCAAATCGGCTTGAGAAATTTCTCCGGGAAATTCCAACAATTCGTAAAACCTTTCAGGCTTCATAGATAAATCTATTTTCTAATGTTTGTTACCAATTAACTACAGAAGCATTAAAAATATCTTCATTCAACCTTTCAATAATTGATTGAACCAATCCATTTTCGACATCACTAAAATTACTGTCGCTGGAATAATCTGCGTATTCCGAAAAGCTTTTTTCAAAAGATGTTTTGGAGTCGTAGCGATTATCAAACTTCACTTTAACCCGGACAGTTAAACGGTTTTGCGCAGCCACAGACTGATCTCCTCCGGAAATTGCAATGGGTTGAACATCGTAACCCGTTATTGTGATATCATAAATTAAATCACCATTAAAATCAACAGAATTTAAGCGGGTTTGCGTAAGCATTCTGTCTATTAATGCCATTTGCATATCATTGGCTAAGGTAGGATTGATGGTAGGTGCCACATTTTCAATTTTGCGAACCGTAAACGTTTTGGCTTCAATAGGTATGGAAGCACCGGTAAAAGAATAAGATACCGTGCAAGCCGTAAAAATCACGGCGATAATTATAAGGCTAAAATATTTCAACACTTTACGCATCAATATCATATTCTTTTATTTTACGATACAAAGTTCGTTCAGAAATCCCCAAATCTTTAGCAGCAAGCTTTCTACGACCGTTATGTTTTTCTAAAGCTTTAGATATTAATTCTTTTTCTTTGTCGGCCAGCGATAAAGACTCTTCCACATATTCCTCTGTGTCCTCAATCAGGCCTTTTTCTTTTTCATTATAATCTTCAGGATGCTCTGCATGCCTGATCTCAGGACCTTTATTTAAATATTTCTCCGGCATTTCAGAGGGCAAATTAGTTTTTTGAGCATGTAAATCACGTAAAATCTGTGTGTTTTCTTCTTTACTGGAAGCCGCATCAGCACCATTTTCCATCATATCGTATACAAGTTTTTTTAGATCCGACATATCTTTTTTCATATCGAACAAAACCTTGTATAAAATTTCCCGCTCTGAAGCAAAAGACTGGCTTTCTTCTTTTTTTGCAAGGGCTGGCAAACTTGAAACATCCACTTCCGGCAAATATCTTCGTACAATATCGGGCGTAATATATTGGTCGCGTTCTATTACAGCTATTTGTTCTGTAATATTTTTCAGTTGACGAATATTGCCGGGCCAGCGATAGCCTTCCAATAACCTCATAGCTTCATCGCTGACGTCTAATGGGGGCATGCCGTACTTATCTGCAATATCGGAAGAAAACTTTCGGAACAAAAACCATATATCATCTTTACGTTCCCGTAGCGGCGGTATAATAATTGGAACGGTATTTAAACGGTAATAAAGATCCTCCCTGAACTTCCCGGCACGTACAGCATCCTCTATATTCACATTAGTGGCAGCGACCACACGCACATCTATTTTTTGTTCTTTTGACGAACCTACCCGTATAAATTCTCCGCTTTCGAGTACGCGCAACAAACGCACCTGTGTAGATAGAGGCAACTCAGCTACCTCGTCCAAAAAAATGGTTCCTTTGTCGGCCACTTCAAAATATCCTTTCCGGCTGTCGTGGGCTCCGGTAAATGCTCCTTTTTCGTGCCCAAACAATTCACTATCGATGGTTCCCTCAGGAATAGCACCACAGTTTACAGCAATATATTTCGCATGTTTACGAATGCTATTCTCGTGTATAATTTTAGGAAACGTTTCTTTGCCTGTTCCACTTTCTCCGTTAATTAAAACAGACATATCCGTTGGAGCCACCTGCATGGCGATGCTGATAGCTCTTTCCAATCCTTCTGAATTACCAATAATTCCATGACGCTGCTTTACGCGTTGAATGTCAGAATCCATGTATTTGTGTCATTTTTACAATTAACTGACAAAATTACAATTTTCAATTCTAAAAAACGAAATTATTACAAATAATCACACCCTGACCATAAATCTATTAAACCCTCAGCGGATCCAATATGCGCATTGAATTCATATTTATACTTTTAAATTTGATTCAAAGCTGTATTTTTGTAGGAAAAAATGCGCTTAGTAATCCAGAGAGTTCAGGCAGCAGATGTAAATGTGGAGAACACCACTGTAGGGAAAATTGGACAGGGCATAACCCTGTTGGTAGGTATTGAGGAGGCAGATCAGGAAGAAGATGCTTTATGGCTCGTAAAAAAAGTTGCCCAACTTAGAATTTTTGATGATGCAGACGGGGTAATGAACAAATCGGTTGAGGATATTGATGGTGAAGTCTTGGCCATCAGTCAGTTTACATTACACGCCAAAACAAAAAAGGGCAATCGACCTTCGTATATCAGGGCTGCCTCACAAGAAAAAGCTGAATTACTTTTTAACTTTTTCGTACAAAAATTGTCTGACCGGTTGAACAAAAAAGTACCTACCGGTCAGTTTGGAGAGCACATGGTAATAAACCAAACAAATGACGGGCCGGTGACCATCTTAATGGACACTAAAAATAAAGAATAATGAGCAAAAAAGCCTGTAAGGATAAAAAGGTGCAAGCAAAGCCCCATAAAGGCCGGGTTGTTTGTGAAAAATGCGACAAATACGCAAAAAAGAAAAAACATTTATGCAAACCGAAAAAAATGGCCAGTTAACATTAAAAGAAGCCCAGCAAAAAGTGGACAACTGGATTCAAAGTTATGGGGTACGATATTTTAATGAATTAACTAATTTTGCGATTCTTACAGAAGAAGTTGGTGAACTGGGCAGGATTATGGCCCGGAAATATGGTGAACAATCTTTCAAACCAGGAGAAGACCAGAGTACAGAAGAAGAAATGGCTGATATTCTCTTCGTACTTATTTGTATGGCCAATCAAATGGACATAGATTTGGAATCAGCATTAAATGAGAGCCTCTTAAAGAAAACCAGCAGAGATAAAAAAAGGCATTTATCTAACCCAAAACTTAAGAACAAAAAACCTTAAATACTGAACTTAAATTTTTTACACATGAAAATAAATCAAAATTACGCATTAGCAGTCGACGCTGAAAAACTCAAAAACAAGATTGATGAAGTAAAAGAAGAAAGCAAATCTTTGCAAACGCAAGCGGTGTATGACCATATTCTTAACATGGTTGATTTAACCACATTGACAGAAACAGACAATGAGTTAAAGATTAAGGATATGTGTGAAAAAGTAAACAACTTCAACCGTAAGTTTCCACATATATCGAATGTTGCCGCCATTTGTGTTTATCCAGCCATGGTACCTTATGTAAAACAACATCTGAATGCTGACAAAATAGGGATAGCCTCTGTAGGAGGAGGTTTTCCGGCAAGTCAAACATTTACTTCCATCAAAGTGGAAGAGTGTAAAATGGCGGTTGAGGCAGGAGCAACAGAAGTAGATATCGTAATACCTGTAGGAGCGTTTTTAGCCGGAAATGACGAACTGCTTTTCGAAGAAACAAAATCCATAAAAGAAGCCATTGGCGATACGCACCTGAAGGTGATTCTGGAAACAGGCGACCTTGAGCCGGAACAAATCCGTAAAGCATCTTTGTTGGCGATGGAAGCAGGTGCCGACTTTATTAAAACATCTACGGGTAAAGTGTCTGTATCGGCCACACATGAGGCCATGTACATAATGTGCGAAGCCATTAAAGACTATTATCAGAAAACCGGAAGAAAAGTAGGTGTTAAGCCTGCCGGTGGTGTCCGCGAAGTGGATGACGCGGTAATATATTATGCGATTGTAAAAAAGGTATTGGGCGAAGCATGGTTAAATAATGAATTGTTCAGGTTTGGTGCTTCGAGCCTGGCCAACAAAGTCATTCAGGCCATTGAAAAAGACGAATCGATAAAATATTTCTAAAAAAAATAGCCGGTTAAATTCCGGCTATTTTTTTTTGATAAAATCTTTTATTGAGACGTAAATACCCAACACTAAACCTAACAGCAAACCTACTGCAAGAAATACAGGCGACGTTTCGAGCCATTTGTCTAACTCATATCCGCCCCATGTAAATAAAGCAATAAGAAAACCTGTTTGGAATGCTATACCCGAGTAGCGGGCATAGGCCATGTATACAGGCTCTTTGTCTTTATTTTCTCTTTGCTTCTTCTCTGAGGTTGGGCTGTTGTTGTCCATCCATTTTACAATTACCATTAAACCTTGCTCCCGGCTCAATGCCTAACTGATGTGTAATAATATCTCCTGAAACTTTTGAGCTGGATTTCAGAGATAATAACTGACTTACTTCTACTTTTCCTTCAATCTGCCCCTGAACATCACAGTTTTTACAGGATATTTCCCCGTTAACACCACCTGTAGGCCCTACAACAACTTTGCCTTTGGCCTGAAGGTTACCTTGCAACTTGCCATCGATGCGTATTTCACCATTAGTGGTGATATCACCGGTGATTTGTGTTCCTTCGCATATTGTATTTACAGCATTTGAAGGCTGATCTGCAGTAGTTTTTGACATATCTGGTAAATTTTCTTTATTGTTTTCCGTCGTAACCCCATTTTATGTACATAGAGCCCCAGGTAAAACCGGCGCCAAATGTAACTAAAATAATATTGTCTCCTTTTTTCAACTTATCTTCCCATTCCCACAAGCATAACGGTAAAGTAGCTGAAGTAGTATTTCCGTAACGCTGTATATTTATCATTACCTGTTCTTTTTCGATGCCCATACGTTTTGCTGTAGCTTCAATAATACGCATGTTGGCCTGGTGTGGGACAAGCCAGGTAAGTGTTTCCGGTGTAATTCCATTGCGCTCCATCGTTTTTACAGATACATCTGCCATTTTTGAAACGGCCCATTTAAAAACAGGTTGGCCTTCCTGGTAGATGAAGTGCTCATGTGCATCAACGGTTTCATGGGATGCCGGTTTCACTGATCCACCTGCTTTCTGATGTAAATAAGCGCGGCCAACGCCATCGCTATGAAGTTCTGAATCAATAATACCAACATCTTCGGTTGTGGGTTCAATTAAGACAGCTCCGGCACCATCGCCAAAAATTGGAGATGTGGAACGATCTTGATAATCAACTATAGAAGACATTTTTTCAGCTCCAACAAGAATGGCTTTTTTATATTTACCACTCTCAATAAACTTCGAAATTGTTTCTAAGCCATATAGAAAACCTGAACATCCTGCATTGATATCGAAACTGAAAGCATTTTTTATTCCTACTTTATCGCTGATAATATTCGCAGTAGCCGGAAATTGCATATCCGGTGTAACGGTAGGAGTTATAAGTAGTTCAATTTCATCAGGATGAGTGTTTGTTTTCTCAAGCAATGCTTTAACTGCAGCTGCACCTAAGTCAGAGGTGCCTTTACCTTTTTCTTTAAGTATTCGGCGTTCTTTAATTCCAATGCGGGTCATGATCCATTCATCGGATGTATCTACCATTTGGGCCAGCTCATCATTGGTCAATTTATAATCGGGCACATAACCGGCCACACCGGTAATTGTAGCATTAATCTTGCTCATGACTCAAAAACTCTTTGATTTGTTGACTTATATTGGCCTTAATTACATCGTGTGTGTGAATAATCATGTTTTTAAAGGCCGTTTCTTTGGATACACCATGTCCGATGATAACCGGTTTATTAATTCCAAGCACCGGCGTACCGCCATATTGATCAAAATTAAATCGATTAAAGAATGTATCGTCGATATTTCGTTTCTTCATCAACCGATAAATAGACTCGGCTTGCTTCAATACTACATTGCCTGTGAAACCGTCACTTACAACTACATCTGCCGTACCGTTTCTAAATAAGTCTGACCCCTCCATATTGCCAACAAAATTGTACTGTGTTGCTTTAGACATAAGTTCAAAGGCAGATTTAGCCAACAAAGAGCCTTTACCGGGCTCTGAACCAAGGTTTAATAAACCTACAGTTGGATCTGTTTTATGGCTAACTCCTTTGGCATATATGGAACCGAGTATCCCGTATTGATATAGATTCTCAGGTTTGGTATCGGGATAGATACCCACATCGAGTAATAGTCCGTCATTACCGTCAATGCGGGGTAACGGAGACGAAATGGCCGGCCTTTCAATACCAGGAACCGTTTTTATCATTGTCATGGAACCAACAAGCATTGCTCCTGTATTTCCAGCACTGGCAAAACCATCGATTTCGCCTGCAGCAAGCATTTTAAAGCCCTTAACAATGTTACTGTCCTGTTTCTCCTGAAAAGATTTTGAAGGGTGGTCGTTCATTTCAATTACCGATGTGGTATTAACCACGGTAAATTTACTGATATCAAAATCGTGTGATTCGCACACACGTTCAATGCTCTCCTGTTTGCCGAAAAGCACTAATTGAACAGATTCGTCGAGCATATTGAAGGCATCTATTACACCCCTGATTGCCCGATCAGGAGCATAATCACCTCCCATTATATCAATACCTATAATCACTGGCTATTGTTTTTAGTCGTGAAAAAACTATAAACTAATTTCTTTCTCAATAGCCTGACGACCACGATAATATCCACATTCAGGACACACTCTGTGATATTGCACAGTTGCGCCGCAATTCTGGCATACACTAAGTTGTGGCGTCACCGCTTTGTAATGCGTTCTTCTTTTGTGTTTTCTTTGCTTTGAAATTCTACTCTTTGGATGTGCCATTTTTTACTTAATTTAAATTAAATCTTTTAAATCATTCCAACGGGGATCAATATCCCCTCCTTTTTTCTTATTATCTTCAATGCGTTTGATCATCTCCTGATCACATTCATCTTCGTTTTTGTGAACCCGTTGTATGGGTAATGCAGTCATGATCATATCATAAAAATATTGATCAAGTTCAATTTCTCCTTTTTCGGGCTCAAAGATAATGATGTTTATTTCATTATCCTGATTTTTGGTTGCTTGTTTTAATATTGCAGACTCAGCCAAATCGAATTCATAATCGAATTCAGAAAGACACCGATCACACATAAGAGAAACAAAACCTTTAATTGATATCTCTAATTCTGTAACATTTGGTCGCTTATATAAAACAACCTCAACAGAGGCTTTGGCATCTTTTATTTCTTCTTCGGGGAATTGATCAAATAACTGACGGTCGATGTCGAATGTAAAATGATTCTCTTCCCCTGAAATTCCATTGATCTGAATACTAAACAGCGCCCTATCTTCCCGCTTATCTCTCATAAATCCGTCCTTCAGCTTTTCAGTTTTTCTTAAAGAAAATTCGTGCAAAATTAAAAAAACATATTAGTCTACACACAAAATTCCAGTATTTTATGTTTATGGTAACGAAAAAACAACCATTTTTAGTTGAAAACCCCTGAATCCTCATCTTTTTTCTCCCAAAGGTTTTATGTTTACAAAACTCAAACCAATTATTAAAATACAGAAACATTAATTGTTTTTGTCACAGTTATGTGGTCCGGGATTTGATTACATAAGCCAAATAAAAAATTTTAATCTTATATATTTGCATCTCACTTAAAGAAAAAAAAATGAATCGGTCGAAACAAGCCAGGCTCATAAGGATTTTAAGAAAAATTCACCGTATATCAGGAATGAACTTATTTGTATTCATAATGGTCATTGCCATATCCGGATTATTCCTTGGATGGAAAAAAAACAGCAATGGATATATCCTGCCGCCAACACAGAAGGGAACAACAACAGAAGTCCAAAATTGGTTGAGTTTTGATTCTTTGAAAAAAATTGCCTGCCAGACAATGGTTGATAATTTGGGATCTGATTTATCTGTAAAAATTAATAAAATTGATGCCCGTCCGGACAAAGGTGTTGTGAAATTTGTATTTGAAAACCATTATCAGGGCATACAACTTGATGCCGCAACAGGCAACGTGCTCCAGGTGGCGACAAGAAGAAGTGATCTTATTGAAAACATTCATGATGGTTCTGTACTGGACAAAATTTTCGGAACGGGCGGTATCATTAAACTAATCTATACCACCTTATTGGGTGTTAGTCTTATTGTATTCACTACTACTGGTTTGTGGTTGTGGTATGGGCCAAAAAAAATCAAAAAAGGTAAATCCGGGAAGTAGGTCTTGGATGCTACATTTAGACAAACAGTAACCTGGGATAGAAGTCTCTGATTTCCCGGGCCCCTTTTAGAACCTGATATTTTCGGATGAATTTCACGGATTATTATCCAGCATGAATGTAATTTGTATATTGATCATCATTTAAGGTCTACGATATGGCAATTCTATTTTTCAGGCCTGCTAAGTTCTATGCGAATAATGGCGCCTTTCCCGGGTTCAGACCATTTTACAAAAATATTGCCCTTATGGTAATCGTTGATAATACGTTTCGACAATGACAGGCCAAGCCCCCAGCCTCTTTTTTTGGTAGTAATGCCGGGGTGAAAAATTCGTTTAAACTTTGAACGATTTATCCCTTTTCCGCTATCTTCAATATCTACATACAAATATTTTTTGTCGTGCTCCACAGTTATATTGATTTTGCCTTTTCGTTCGATGGCATCTATGGCATTTTTAATTATATTTTCTATCACCCATGAGAACAGCGCTTTATTAAGGGGAATAATGTTTGAATCTGTTGTATTTTTGGTATAATTAATTTCAATTTGGCTTGATGCTCTTCTTTTCATGTATGCAACAGAATCAGCAAGCACCTGATCAATGTCAGTGGGTTTAAGTACGGGTCGGGCGCCCACTTTTGAGAATCGTTCTACAATGGTCTCAAGGCGGCTAAGGTCGGCCTGCATTTCATTAACATATTCATGGCATTTTTCTTCGGCTTTCATGAGTTCAACCCATGCTATAAGTGAAGAAATGGGTGTGCCCAATTGGTGGGCAGTTTCTTTTGACATGCCTACCCACACCTGGTTTTGTTCTGCCCGCCGGGATGAACTAAATGCCATGTAAGCCATCAGAATAAACAGTCCAAAAATACCGATTTGTACGAAAGGAAACCAAAACAGCAAACTCAAAAGGGTAGAATCATCATAATAGACCCGGCGTTCAATTTTTCCATTTAGTATATCAATTATTACCGGGTCATGGGTTTCTTTCATCTGGGTAAGCCGGCTTTGCAAATATTCCGAATCAACAGCTTTGCGTTCATTGAGATTTTTATGAGAGATGATGCTGTCGTTTTCATTGGTAAGTATTACCGGAATATTATCGTTGCGGGTTATAACCTCCGATACAAAAGTAAGGTCCTCGTTCATGTTGTCGGTTTGAGCAAAACGGCGTGTAGCTTCAGCAAAAAGCTCTACCCGTTTACGCTCTTGTTCAGAAAGTTTTTCAATCAAAAAATTGGAGTAGCCTAATGAAAGTATGCTGATTAATATGGCAATGCCAATGATGGCAATTTTGTAACGTCTTTTATGTGTGTATATATTCATTCGGTCAATTTACTTAAAGTCTTCGAACTCTATATCAAACTTCTTTTTTTGTTGTTTATCGGGTAGTGGCTGTACTTTTTGACGTTTTAATTTGCTAAACTCAATGTTATTGTTTTCCGTGGTCCCGGTAATATCAACGAAAACCATCATCTTATTATTTTGTCGGCTCGCCTGGGCTTTTTGGTGTTTGCGACGTAGTTTTCTGAACAATACATCGGCCAGCCCAACCGAAAGTTGGTAATCGATAACATTATTGAAGGTATGTGTGCCGGTTAGTCCAATGTCTATAGCGGAAGATTGGACTTCCATATAGGGAATAATAATTTTTTGATTATGAATGCTAATTTGGTTTTCAAGCCGGGCAAATTTTACATGCTGCAGTTCTTCCACATCTATGTAGTCAGACAAGGCTTCGAGTGTTTTATAATCGATAAGAGCCCCATTTTCAATGGTTAAGTCTGCGATAAGATAAAGCGATTCGGGCCGTATGGTAAAGTTTGGATGAAAGACAAAATCGGCTTGTACATCGGCGCTTAAATTTCCGGCCAGGTTTTTTGCTGTAATATATTCCTGTCCAAAATTATTCATCTCCTCAAAAATGCCTGAAACATTAACATTTTGTAGTTTACCTGTTAGTTCTACATACCATTCATTATTTTTTTGTTGTAGTAGTTTTCCTTTTGTCGTTATATGGCCATCGCTGGTTTGCATTCCTAAGTTCAGCACTTCAATTCTTCGTCCGTATTTTTTAAAATGACTTGTAATATCTTTGGCGTTGAATTTATCCTGAACCAGTTCGTTGGCATCAAAAGTGAGGTCGAGTCTGACGTCATCAGTCAGGCGGAAAGGCTCCGTGCTTCCGGTATTTTCAGACAGTAACAAAAACGAGCCCAGATTAAAATACCGGGTATGTGCTTTTCCTTTTATGCTAATAGCCTTCTCTTTTTGAAGGTATTCAAAAAGATTGTCTACCCGACCCTGAAATGAAAGTCTATTTTGATTAAAAACACCATTGAGGCTGTCGATATTAATGGTTTGCGGAGTAACTTTTAAAAGTGCATTAAGCTGATTAATTTTAAAGTCATTTTCCCGAATCACCATTCCCACATTTTGAAATCCTAATTCGCCCTCTTCAAACAACCCGGCATATGATATATTTTCCTTAATGTTGCCATTAATTTGTGCCTGACCATCAATTATCCCAGTGAGATTTCGAACCGGGAGTTTAGCTATTTGTGCCTGGTCTAAATCTTTAAGTTTGGCTGTGAAAGATGTAATTCCTTTAATACTTTGCGAAGGATGGCTATATGAGCCTTCGAAATATGCAGTTGACTCTTTGTAGCCGATTTCGGTCTTATTAATTTTCACAAATGTATTGCCGCCATTATAATTGACCCGGCCTTGCGCATCTATATCTATATGCTTTTCATTAATATTGGCTTTATGTGTTGATTTAAAGCCAAGGCTCAAATATTGGTTGTTTGAGCTTTTAAAGTTGTAACGCACTTGCGTAATTCTCGTTGAACCTTTGCGCAGGTAGATGTTCCGGATGTTGTTTTTTGTTAGTATTTTATTGATAATTGCAGCATCAAAAGTAGCTCCGGTACTTTGGACCATGGCCTGTTTATTTTTCAGATGATAAAATCCATCCACTTTTAATGTGTAGTTGTCAGCTTCGAGTGTACCTTTCCATTCCAGCAGTTCCTGCGACTTGTTGACTTCTCCCGTCCAATGGTATTGCTGAAAAAAATTGTATGTGGTGGGAATAATATCTGTGTGCCCAATGGTAATGTCGATTTTCAGTCGCCAGAAACGCTCCTGAATTATTCCTTGAATAAGGGCCTGTTGAATTTCACTGGTGTAATATTGATTTTGTGGTCTGTTGTTGTAAATAAACTGAATATTCTGTATTTCAACAGCGTCAATTTTCAGTGTTGTTTGTTTATTGGCTCCAGTTGGGACATTTTTTAGTATCTCATAATTTGGAGTACCATCTTCCGAAATGGCTATTTGTATTTTACCATTGCTAATGGCCAAACGGCGTATTTGGGGTTTGTCGCTGATCAGAGTGTTAAGATCGAGGTCAAAATACAGGTTTTTTGCGTATAAAAGTGTATCCGGAGTATTATTATTTTTTTTGGCGGAACCATGGACGGTAACCTGGTTGAATTTCACAGAAACAAATGGAAATCTTTCGAAAAAGGACATTGAAACCTCTTTGACGTCTATTTGTGTGTTGACTTGTTTGTTGACTTCCTTTATTAAAATCTCTACAATTTTCTCCTGATTATAATAAAAATACCCAGCGAGTCCCATAATTAATAGAACTGCCCCCACAATGATACCGGCCAATATTTGTTTAATCACTTTCATCTGCTATTTGTGAAACAAACTTTTTGTAAAAAGATTGCAATAAAAATAGATAATATTCATTGAAATTTGGAAAGGGAAGCCGATGTTTATTGTAAAAATCAAATATCAGATCAGGATTATCAAGAGTTTTTGTTTTGTGCTGATGAGTTGGGACAGGCGCTAAAATTTGATATCCGTATGAAGTTATTTCGCCGATGATTTGGTTCATAGGAGGTAATTTTTGCGAAACGCGGCGATTAAGGCGGATTGTTCTCGACCCAGGGCGTTGCCCGTGGGTTAGGGTCAGCTGCCCTTTCAGGGCGAAGGGATCAGGTCAAAGTTTTCGCTCAAACCCTGCGGTGGTTACCTTTAGAGCCAAGAGCGCAGGATGCGAAGTTTTGCCGGAGTAAAGTCCGTACCGCTTACATGTCGGTAGAAAAAAATCACGAAAAAGGGAGAATTCGCCGCGACAGGGTTTTGATTGATTTGTACCCAAATTGAGCGATTTTCGCTCACGCCAGCTGGCTGAAAGCGCATTTTAAATACGTTCAAACCGCTCAACTTAGGTTGTAAAAAAAAAATCATCGGCGAAATCTGTAGGAGAAGTATTATTCCAAAAAAGGGGTTGCCCCATAAGAGACAACCCCCGACTGAGTGGTTCCTTTGCCGGACTAAAAAGCCAGGCTAACACCAAGACTTATCGGATACAACTCAGGGCCTTCGTCTTTTTTGAATAACGACTGCAGGCTGTAGTTACAATACAATCCAAAACTGTCAAATCCAATTTGGGCGCGTAATCCGTAACGCAATGTGTTCAGGTGAAAATCTTTTCTCACTTTGGTTTTATCGCCATCGTTGGTTTTAAGTTTGGTATGGCTGCCAATTTTCACGCCACCATATCCGCCCACAGCTATCCATAGTTCTTTGCTCCCCACTTGCTGTTGGAATTCCAGCATCAAAGGTACATTAAGGTATACACTGGTAAGTTTGTTTTTGGAATAATTTTTTGTGCTGTCATAAACCGTGTAGATTTCTTCGCCATCATTTTGAAGAACCAGCTGCTTATTATCGAATTTGTAGTTGTTCCAGCTAAGACCGAGGCCGGTTACGAGGCCAAAACGATCTTTTACAATTGGCAAGGCTACATCAGCAATGTTCCAATTAAATTCCAGGGATTTGGAGTCGTCCAGTTCCATAAATTGACCATCTTCGGGTACCGTCATTTCCATGTCGGCATTTAGGTAATTGTTTACACCAAGTTCAATTCCGCCGTAGTGGCCATCGAATTTTTTGTTCCAGCTAATGTCCACGTTCATTTTAGAAAAATCTTTATCATCCTCCCACCCTTCAAATTTGGTGTCAAAAGCATTTCTGTCTTCAATAATGATAATTTCTTTACCATTGACTTTCAGATATGAAGTGTCTTTTTTTGTGGTGGGTGTAGCAGTACTGTCAGGATTTTGTGCAAATGATGTAACAGTAAGCATTGTAAAGGCTAAGATTAAATTTAGAGTTCTCATAATTTCTGATTTTAAGGGTTATTTTGTCTCTAAGACGGAGTGGTTCAATATTAGTTACAGACTTTTTTTCTGTTTGATGGGTTGATCTTTGATGGGTTGATCTTTCAACAGGCTCATTATAAGTTTAAAAGGTGATTTCTGTGAAACACGGCGAATTATCCGTTGATTTGCTGACCCAGGGTGTTGCCCGTGGTTTAACGCCCTTTCAGGTCATGGATAATGTATTTGGTTAATTGGTTGTGGTTTATATTTTGAAATTTACAACCGCTGAGCTTCGCGGTTGCCATCGGAACGCTTTAAGCCCCGAAGCTAATTCCAAAAAAATGCCCCGCTGGAAATCCCGCGAGGCGTAAGTTTTTGTACAGAATAGCGGAGTCCGTTGACCTTTTTGGTTTGCCACCGGGGCGCTATAGATTCCCGACATTATGATAAAAATGAAAAAGCCCTACAGATGTTAACTGTAAGGCTTTTATTTTCAGTAGTGGAGAATAGCGGAGTCGAACCGCTGACCTCTTGACTGCCAGTCAAGCGCTCTAGCCAACTGAGCTAATTCCCCAAAAATATAAGAACTTCGTTTTCTTCCTTCTTTAGCCAATTCCGAAAAAACAGAAATCTTTGATTTCATTTTTTTTCGAGGACTCTCGTAAAACTAGCCAATTGAAAATTGGCGATTTTACGGAGCTGAGCTAATTCCCCGTAGGAAATGAGTTGCAAAACTAATAAACTATTTTATTGTAGCAAATTTATATTCCAGATTTTTAAAATGGTCGAGAACAAGTGGTAACGTATATTCCAAATTCTTAAATGCTTTCATAGAATCATGAAAAACGATTATAGACCCGTCTTTATATCTTGATAATACGTTGATCAGACAACGCTCGCCGGATATCTTCCTGTTAAAATCATACGAAAGCACATCCCAAAAAACAATATTGAAGTGTTTTTTAAGATATTTGAGCTGCATGGGAGTAATTTTACCATATGGTGGCCGGAACAATCGGGTATCAATAAAACGGTTAGCAAGTTGAATATCTTCAATATATTTATTGAAACCAAGCTTCCATCCGCTGACATGACTATAGGTATGATTTCCGACCTGATGTCCTTCATCAAGAATACGCTGATACAGCGATTCATTCTTTTCGACATTTTTACCTATCAGAAAAAATGTAGCTTTTGCGTCGTACTGCTTAAGAAGCTTCAGCAGCCAGGGCGTGGTTTCGGGGACAGGACCATCATCAAATGTCAGAAAAATCTCCTTCTGTCTATCCGGGTAACTCCAGGTAGTAGTAGGCATGATTCTCTCGGCAATATGGGATGGTTTTATATTAAACATGGTTGTAGGTTAATTAGCAGCAAAATTAGTTTTTTTAATTTTTTTAGAAAAACATTTTGTGCGTGAAAAAAAATAATATACTTTTGCAACCACGTTATGGATGACCCATGGTGTAATGGCAACACAGCTGGTTTTGGTCCAGCCGTTCGAGGTTCGAATCCTCGTGGGTCAACAAAGAAAGGCTTCGATTGTTCGAAGCCTTTTTTTTATATTAGAACAGCGGTTTTCATATATTTGACAATAATGAATTGCGTTATACATGCCGCCCCGCTACAAGGGTTTACCGATTTTCGATTCAGAAAAGTTTTGTCTCAGCTTTTTGAAGGCATAGACCATTTTTATGCGCCCTACATACGATTAAATACTGCAAAGGATATCAAAAAAGCCACAGCAGAGGATATTAAACTGGAGAATAATGCTGGTTACAATTTAATTCCCCAGGTATTAACCAATAATTCTGCTGATTTTTTAAATGTAGCAAAATATGTAGAAAACCTTGGGTACAAAGAATTAAACTGGAATCTGGGTTGCCCCTATCCTATGGTTACAAACAAAGGCATGGGTGCCGGGATGCTAAACAATGCAGATGCCATTGATAATTTATTAGACCCCGTTTTTACAAATACGAACTTACAAATATCCATAAAAATGAGGCTTGGGCTTGAAAGCCCTGAAAGTATTTTCTCTGTTTTGCCTGTTCTGAACAAATATCCCGTAAAAAATATCACCATTCACCCGCGCATCGGAAAGCAACGCTATAAAGGTAACGTCGATCTGGACAGATTTGAACAGTGCCTGGAACTAACCCGACATGTAATTATTTACAATGGAGATATCAGATCTGTAGATGATTATGAAATTTTAAGTCGGCGGTTTCCAACTATTAATCATTGGATGATTGGCCGTGGTGTGATTATCGATCCATTTTTACCAAAAATGATAAAAGCAAACCAGAAAAATTATCCGGAAAATCGAGATGAACTTATGCGAAAAATGCATGATTTGCTGTTTTATGAATACGAACAAAAACTTTTAGGCGAAGCACATATATTACTGAAAATGAAATCTTTTTGGAATTACTGGTGTCTAAATTATCCCGGGAGAAAAACAGCCTGTAAAAAAATAAAGAAAGCTAAAAGCTTTGTAAAGTATAATGATGCTGTGGGCAGGGTTTTCTCAAAAACTTAACCCGCACAGTGTCGAATAAAAAAATGCTGGCCCGGGCATACTACCCACAGCCAACATTTATATGTTGCGATAATAATCGGAATTTGCCTATCTTAAAAAGATTCCAACTGTTTTTCAAGGGTCCTGGTGTAATCCCCTTTCATTTTTTGAAAAGGTCGCTCCCACTTACCATACATTGGATTGGGCAGAATAATAAACTTTTTGCCAAGAAGGTTTTTTTGCTTTTCGAGCACGTGGTGGGCATTCTGGTTTTCACGTTTATCGTATAAGTGGTCAAAATCGCCAAGGTTGTCTCCAATAAGCAACTTAATATCATAATGCTCTTCCACTTTGGCCCTACGGTAACGCTTATCGGAAGTAGAATCTTTAAGTAAAATAAATTTCTTTTCAGCATTTGGGAAGCCCTTTTCTTTCAAATTTTGGATGGTAACATCCATTTGCGAAACGCGGCGATTAGAAATATAAAATACCTCCACACCTTTTTCCGTAGCATATTTGGTAAAATCAAGGGCTCCGGTTAGTGCTGCTGCTTCTCCTTTCTGTACCCACCGGTTCCAAGAAGCGGGAGAAAAAGAACTGTCGTTTTCAATACACCACCCCTGATATGGTGAATTGTCTAAAATCGTTTCATCGATATCGAGAACCACAGCCGGTTTTTGCTTATAAGACTTTTGCGTTATCTTGTCCACGCGCATTTTGGCTATATTGTATCCTTGATAAAAAAGAGCTTTTCGTTCAGCTGCTTTCTGAAACCAAATTGTACTAAGAAGCATACGTGTTGATTGCTCCTCTTGATTTGGAGTCGTTTGTACATTAGAATTGTCGCACCCCTGAATTAAAAAAAGGGCACTGAGAATGATAAGTGAAAATACTTTCATGAATTAAAAATTTTGTATGTTATTTTTTTCGTGAAACAGTGTATTCAACTATCTCAAGCAGAGAGTTCTTATACTCACTATCAGGAAAACGGTTTAAAATATCAATAGCATCATTCTTAAATTCTTCCATTTTCTGACGAGCATAGGTTATTCCGCCGTGTGTGTTCACGAGTTGTATCAAATTTAATACCTCTCTTTTCGATTTCTTTTTCTTTTTTAGTAATCGAAGTATTTGGCGTTTTTCTTTAGCAGAAAGCTGGTCTTTTACATGGATAAGTGGAAGCGTCATTTTCTTCTCTTTAATATCGTTTCCTGAAGGTTTACCTGTAATACCGTTGGTTTCATAATCAAACAAATCATCTTTGATTTGGAATGCCATACCAAGCTTCAGGCCAAATTGTTCCATGGCTTCAATAACATCAGAAGAAGCGTCAGCCGATAAGGCCCCGGCTTTCACACATGCTGCTATAAGCGCAGCTGTTTTTTGTTCAATGATTTTAAAATAAACTTCCTCAGTGATGTTAAGCTTACGAGCTTTCTCGATTTGCAATAGTTCGCCCTGACTCATCTCGTCCACGGCTTGCGAAACAACTTCAAGTAACTTATATTGTTCATGTTTCACAGACAGTAGTAAACCGCGAGCCAATAAGTAATCACCAATGAGGACGGCAATTTTATTTTTCCACAAGGCATTAATAGAAAAGAAACCCCGTCGAAAGTTAGAATCGTCTACCACATCATCGTGGGTTAACGTAGCTGTGTGCATTAATTCAATTAATGCAGCGGCATGGTGCGTAGAATCATTAATTTTACCGTGCATCCCGGCAGATAAAAATACAAGCATCGGTCGCATCTGTTTCCCCTTGGTACGAAGGATAAAACGGGTGATAATATCAAGTAATGGCGTAGTGCTTTTCATAGTACTTTTAAAAAACACCTGAAAATCAGCCATTTCTTGTTTTATCGGTTGCTTTATTGTACTTAATTTTGCCATTCGGATTTAGCATTGGAGAATTTATTGCAATTCTCTTTCAGAAAACGAACATATTATTTTTTCTTGAGATAAAGGGTATTATTCCAAGGTTTTTTTAATTTGCAATTTAAAAAACCCCCAAATACTTTATTCTATTGACAATCAGTTACTTAAAAAATATCATATCTAATTTACCCGGGAAACCAGGCGTTTACCAATACTTTGATGAGCACGGTAAAATAATTTATGTTGGCAAGGCTAAAAATCTGAAAAAGAGGGTTTCGTCTTATTTCTCCAAACATCATGATACCGCTAAACTCCGTATTTTGGTATCAAAAATAAAAGATATTAAAACAATAATTGTAGATCGGGAAGAAGATGCTCTTTTACTTGAAAACAATTTAATTAAAAAATATCAGCCGCGTTACAATGTAATGCTGAAAGACGATAAAACTTTTCCATGGATTTGCATAAAAAATGAACCTTTTCCGAGAATTTTCAGCACCCGTCAGGTTGTAAAAGATGGTTCAGAATATTTTGGCCCCTACACTTCGGTTAAAATGGTCAAAGCCATTCTGGACTTTATTCATAAAACTTACAAAATACGCACATGCAGCTTAAACCTCAATAAAAAGGATATTGATGCAGGAAAGTTTAAGGTCTGCCTAGAATACCATATTGGTAATTGTCTGGCTCCATGTGAAGGTTTGCAGGAGGAGCACAATTACATGAAAAATATCGGGCAAATCAGAAATATACTAAAAGGAAACATCAAAGAAGTAATTAAGTACTTTGAGGCTGAAATGAAGCGGCTTGCTAGGGAATACAAATTTGAAGAGGCAGAAGAAATAAAACAAAAACTAAGATTATTACAAAACTACCAAAGCAAATCTACCATCGTTAATCCAGGCATTCATAATGTAGATGTTTTTTCTCTTTATAACCGGGATAAAGCTGCATATGTAAATTTTATTAAAGTAAGCAATGGATCTATAATCCAGTCACATACAGTTGAAGTAAAGAAAAAACTGGATGAAGAACCGGCATCGTTATTAGAATTTGCTATTACAGATATCAGGGCAAAAGTTCACAGCACAGCAAAGGAAATAATAACTCCTTTTGATATTGATTATCCGGGACTTAACATACACGTGCCTCAACGTGGCGACAAAAAAAAGTTACTTGATTTATCAGAACGCAACGCCAAATATTTTGCATTGGCGCGGCAAAAGCAAGCAGAAAAGGCCAACCCTCAGGAGCGTCAGGAAAAATTATTGGCCAGCATACAAAAAGATTTAAGACTCACCGAATTACCCAGACATATTGAAGGATTCGACAACAGTAACATTCAGGGATCAAACCCGGTTGCAGCATGTGTAGTATTCAAAAACGGAAAACCGGCTAAACGTGAGTACCGGAAATATAACATCAAAACGGTTGAAGGTCCGGATGATTTTGGTTCAATGCGGGAAATTATACATAGGCGTTACAGCAGACTTATGCGAGAAGGAAATTCTTTGCCGCAAGTAATTGTCATTGATGGCGGAAAAGGACAACTTAATGCTGCAGTTCAAAGTCTGGAGGAATTAAATTTGCGTGGCAAGATTGCCATTATTGGCATAGCAAAGCGATTAGAGGAAATATATTTTGCAGATGATCCGGTACCGCTTTACCTGGATAAAAACTCACCTACACTCAGGGTGATACAACACATTAGAAATGAATCGCACAGATTTGGGATCACATTTCACAGGGATAAGCGCAGCCAGAACTTTGCTCAATCAGAATTAGATGCAGTACGGGGTCTCGGGCCAAAAACAATCGAAAAACTATACGGCGATTTTAAAAGCCTTAAAGGCATAAAAAGAGCATCTTTTGAAGAATTAAAAGATGCTGTGGGAGCATCGAAAGCCGAAATATTAAAAAATTACTTCAAAAAAGAATAAATTTATTCTCCGTACAAATCAACAAAGTCAAATTTATCTACGTCGAATAATCCCTGATCGCCAAGTTTCAAAGCAGGAATTACCAGCAGACTCATAAAAGCCAGCGTCATAAATGGTGCCTGAAAAGCAGATCCCAGGTTCTTAACTTTTTGGTCAAGCTTATTATATTTAACAGCCATGTTTTCAATGGTTTCATTTGCCATTAATCCACCAACAGGTAAAGGAATTAAGTCAGATTTCTGATCTGCACATACCCCTATCCCTCCTTTTTCGGCAATAAGTGTATTGATGGCCATCATCATATCATGATCGTCTACTCCAACGCAAATAAGATTATGGCTGTCGTGCGCTATAGAGCTGGCAAAAGCGCCATTTTTGAGACCAAACCCGTGGACAAACCCAAGCTGGACTTTGGGAATTTTATCGTACCGGTTTACCACAGCAATTTTTAATATATCATGACTTACATCGGTGTGCAAAAAACCATTTTCGGCAGGCAGTTTAGCCATTATACTTTTAGTGATTAACGCTCCATCTTGTGCCACTATAACCTTTACCGGCATTTGCTTATCGGGCACTTTAAGCTGATCTATAATTACCGGATCTACATTAAATTGATTGACAACATTGGAAGGAAACTGGCTTTTGTTTTGTTGATTTTTGTCATAAACAATCTCTCCACCCAGCACGGTTTTTTCGATAGTGAAACTTACAAGGTCGTTAACCAAAATAAAATCTGCATTGTCATTTACTTTTAATGTGCCTAATGGTAAATCATAATGTTTTATCGCATTAACAGAAGCCGCTTTAAGCACATTAAAAATGTTATGTCCTTTTGCAATGGCCATTTTCACAAGCAGATCGATATGTCCGTGAAGTAGTGTATCCGGATGAGCATCATCGGTACAGAACATAACCCTTTCCGGATACTCTGTAATAAGCTTATGCAAAGCCTCGAAATTTCTGGCGGCACTTCCTTCTCTTATTTGAATCTTCATGCCTGACCTAATCTTTTCCTTCGCTTCATCGTATGTAAAAGCCTCATGATCTGTAGATATACCTGCATCAACATATTTATTAAGGTCTTTACCAATTAATGCCGGCGCATGACCATCGATAACTTTTCCACGCCGTTTGGCAACATCTATTTTCTGCATTACATCCGGGAGGTGATTAATTACACCCGGGAAGTTCATCATTTCTGAAAGCGCCACGGTTTTGTAGTTCTGAAATATTCGCTCGATTGTAGCCGGATCAAAGACTGCCCCTGAAGATTCAAATGGTGTAGCGGGCACACAAGATGGAACCCCAAAATGAATAGAGACCGGTGCATTTTTGGCTTCATTGTACATATAATCAAAACCCTCTTCCCCACAAACATTCGAAATTTCGTGCGGATCAGTCACCACGCCAATTGTTCCGTGTTTTACCACATGATCTCCAAAATACTGTGGAGTAACCATAGTGCTCTCAATATGCACATGGGCATCTATAAGACCGGGTAAAATATAGGATAGTGAATCATCCTCCCCTTCGCGGATTCGGACAATATTTTCTATTTTCCCATTAGAAATAATAACTTCTCCAACAAAAAAAGTCCTTTTCTCCAGGTCGGCAACATTTCCTTTTATCTTCATAAAGTTTTTCTTTTTATTCCATCTATATGATAAATATAAGGTAAAAAACAGAAAACATAGCATCATAAGCCACCAAGGCCTAATAAAAACTCACAAAATGCTACAAAATAATGTTTTATGCGCGCTCAGTTAATGTTCCACGTGGAACATCTAATCAAATTAAAGTAAAGGTTCCACGTGGAACATATGTTTTTAGTAAATTATCGTCCCATGAAAACCAATAAAACATTAACGTCGGCCGGACTAACACCAGAAATTCTGCTAGCTTCTGCAATGGTTTTAGGTCTTAGTTTGGTTAGCTTTTGTCGTCCTTCAGTTGAAATGGATGAGAATTGGTTAAAATCTATGGATTCAGGGATTCTTATTTTACCAAGTCGCGAGAGTTTTTCAGCACTTTGTTTTTCCCTGTCGATGTAACCGCTATATTTGATTTTAATCTCTGCGCTTTCTTTTACTTCAGCACTAAAAGAATTTAAGTTTAGTGCTTTTAATAGTTTATCTATAGAAACTTGTGGGCGTAAAAGAATCTTAGAGGCTTTGGTTTTCTGTTTGATTTCTGATGTTCCCTGAATCTTTAAATAGGAATTGATTTCAGCGGGCGCAACACTGTGTTTTGAAATTAACGCAACGAGCCTTGAAACATTTTGATATTTTTCCTGGTAAAGGTCCCACCTTTCACCTACCACTAATCCTATTTCTTTTCCTATAGGAGTTAATCTTTCATCAGCATTATCCTGTCTTAATAAAATTCTGTATTCGGCCCTGCTGGTAAACATTCTATAAGGTTCATTAACACCTTTGGTAATAAGATCGTCTATTAGAACACCAATGTAAGCCTGGTCGCGCTGTAAAACAAAAGCAGGTAAATGATTGATTTTACGATGTGCATTTATTCCTGCCATCAGGCCCTGAGCGGCAGCTTCTTCGTAGCCGGTAGTTCCATTAAGCTGCCCGGCAAAATATAGATTTTCAACAAACCTCGTTTCAAGTGTGTGGTGCAAATCAGTGGGATCAAAATAATCGTATTCGATGGCATAACCGGGTCTGAAAATTTTTACGTTCTCCAATCCGGGTATTTTTTGCATTGCTTTCAATTGTACATCCCAGGGCAAACTGCTGCTAAAGCCGTTAATGTAGTACTCCACAGTATTCCATCCCTCAGGCTCTAAAAAAAGCTGATGTCTGTCCTTATCAGCAAATGTTACAATTTTATCTTCAATACTGGGACAATATCTGGGTCCAATACTTTCTATAGTTCCATTAAACAAGGGTGACATTTCAAATCCGGTGCGTAGCACATCATGAACTCCTTCATGCGTATGCACAATAAAACAGCTTCTCTGTTTGGTGCGTTTTTTACCCACATTCAGAAAACTAAAGGTCCCAGCGTCTTCATCTCCGGGTTGCTCTATCATTTTAGAAAAATCTATACTTCTTCCATCCAATCGTGCTGGGGTTCCTGTTTTTAGTCTTTGGACCTTGAAGTTATATTGTAAAAGTTTTTCGCTTAAACCTGAACTGGCAGGATCACCTGCGCGACCACCTTTTATTTGAATATTGCCAATGTGCATCAGTCCGTTTAAGAAAGTTCCGTTGGTTAAAATAACGCTATTGGATTCAAATTTAAATCCCATTTGTGTTTGCACTCCCCTAACCTGATCGTCTTCGATGAAAATATCAATAACCTTATCCTGAAATAAGTCCAAATTGGGATTTTCTTCAAGATATTCCCGCCACCGTATAGAAAACAACATTCGGTCGCTTTGCGCCCTGGGGGACCACATTGCAGGGCCCTTGGATTTATTCAGCATGCGATACTGAATTAAGCTATAATCAGTGACTAATCCCTGATAACCGCCTAAAGCATCGATTTCGCGTGTAATTTGCCCTTTAGCAATACCCCCAATAGCTGGGTTACAACTCATTTGGGCTATTTTATTAAGATCCATAGTAATTAAGAGTACTTTGGATCCCAGGTTGGCAGCAGCCATAGCAGCTTCTGATCCGGCATGCCCTGCACCAACAACTATAATATCGTATTTAGGTAACATTTGGAAATTTCTTTAAATATTCATCCTCTTTCTCGCTCATCATTTGTTTTTCTTCCTCTGTGTGATCTCCATAGCCACACAAATGTAAAACACCATGTATGACAACTCGTAGAAATTCTTGTTCAGGGGTTACGTTAAACCGTTTGGCATTATCTTGAATACGCTCTTCACTCACAAAAATATCGCCAGATATAATATCTCCTACTACATAGTCGAAGGTAATAACGTCTGTGAAATAGTGATGATCCAGATGCTTTTTATTCACATTTAGTAAATAGGCATCGCTGCAGTTAATTATATTAATTTCGCCGACTTCTGATCCTTCACTATTAATGGTTTGTTCAATCCATTCTTTTAATAAACTAAAGTCTTTTTTGTATAAGCCAAATGGCTTATCAGCAACAGTAAACTCAATCATAAGATGTGTATTTATAAAGTGGTGAGGGCGTTATTTTCTACAGAACTTCAGAATAACTTTTCTGCCACTATTTTCGAAAGAAATATCGTCAGATAATTTCATCATGAGAAATATACCGCGGCCATGCGGTTTTTCAACATTGATGGGTTTGGTCGGATCTGGTACATTTTCAAAGTCAAACCCTGGTCCTTCATCTTCAATGATAAATTGAAAGTTTTTGTCATCGGCGTCGAAAGCAAGATTTACTTTTTTATCAGGATTGCGATTATTGCCGTGAATAACCGAATTGGTAACAGCTTCGAGTACTGCGATTAAGATATTGCCATATATATCTTTATCCAGATTAAACCTTCTGTTGATTTCGTCTATTAATTGCTCAACAACAGAAATATTTTTTATATCTGAGGAAAAAGAAATAGTCTTATTCATCCTGACTAAAATTACATTACGAAATTAATATTTTTCGATTTCATTAAGATATTTATCGTACTTTCTTTGAAAAAAATATTTTAAAGGTAATTCTTGTTTGTAAATAATACCCTTTTGACTTTTTCTATCTTTTTTATACTCAAATTTTCCCTTAGGGTTACTTAATTCGTAGTTATTTGGTGCCTGACTCTCTCTTTTCTTTTCTTTTTCCCTTTCCTGTTCAGCCTTTTCAGCTTCCAGCATTCTATTAAGAATCTTTTGCTGTCTTTGAAGCATATTATCACTAATATTTCTATTAATGATATCGTCTATATTGCGATCAACCATTTTGTTGATTTCTTGTAAGATTTGCTTGGATTGCTGGCCGACACCTCCTGAATTCATAAGTTGCTGGAGTAATTGCTGCATTTTTTCCTGCTCACCGAGCATTTTTGATAGCTGCTTACTCTTTCCTTTTTTGCCCTTACCTGATTTTGAACCTTTTTTAAGTTCATCAATCATTTTTTGTAATGCATCTTTAAAACCTTGCTGTTGCTTTTTCATTCCTCCCATACCGGATTTACTTTTTTTACCACTTTTAGTTTGGCTGCCTTTTCCGCTCATTGAGTTCTGCATATTCTCCAGCGATTCGTTAAGCATTAAAATAAGCTCATTAGCGCTTTGCATTATTTTTTGTTGATGTATTTCTATTGACCGGAATCTTTCCTGCTCAAATACCTCTTGTATGTTGCTAAAATGGCTATTTATAGTTTGCAATTGACTACCTATTGCACTTGCAACTATGCTATTTCTGGTCATTAAGGCATGCAAACTGTCCTGAACTACCACAAACCTTTCTTTAAGTCCGGCCTGGTCTCTTCTGAGTTGATTAAAATTATGATTTTGCCGATTATTAAATTGTTCAATTAATCCTTCTTGCAAATGAGAAAACTTCAACAAGTTTTCAAGTAGTTGTCTTATCACTTGAGCGTCTTCCCCTTGTTGTTTTTGCATGGCCATTTGCATATTCATTTGCATTTGGTTGGCAAGTTGTTCAATATCATCAGAGGGATTATTTTGATTTTGTTTTAAATCTTGTTCCTGATTAATTTGATTGGTTTTTTCTTGTATCTGTTTCTTTTCATCAGAAAAATCATCCAGATCTAAAGGAGAAGAAAGTTCTTGATTCTTTTTTAAATTATCGTTATGCTTTTCCAGGGTTTTTTCCAAATCTTTTTTGAGACTATCGGTTTGGTTACCTGGATGTTGTAATAGTGAATCAACATTTTTAAACTTTTTACTAAGCTCTTTTAGTTCACCTATTACCTGTTGTTGATTTTTTTCTACTTCATATCTCTTCAGCATTTCCAGATTCCGATCTAATTCTTTCTCAAGATCATCCATGGTAAAATCGAATTTTTTATTATCGATTTTTTTATCCTGCAGCAACTCTTTTTGCAACTCTTTGAGTTCTTCCATAAGTTTTTCAAGCTCCTTATCCATCAATTTATCAAGCATTTCTTCGAGCTGCTTTTTCTTCTCGAATAACTTTTTATTGTTTGATTGATCCTGAACCTTTTTCAAATCTTCCCGGAGGTTCTGTATCTTTTTTTGAAGATCAGAGATTTCTTTGCTGGTATTTTGAATTTGCCTGGCTAATTGTTGCCTTTCCCATTTACCGAGATCGTTATTAAGTAATTTTTTTCTCAGTTTCTTTTGTTCCTGATTAACTTTATCAAGAATGTCTTTGCCTAACTTCAGTTTATCTTGAAGTTGATCCATTCGCTGTTGTTCGGCCTCCTGTATTTGTTTTTTATCAGGTAGCATAGTAAAAACACTATTTGATTTTACTTTTTTATAAGGTGCAAAGGGATCATTATCACGCAACTCCAGGTATATTTCTACATTGGTACCTGATTTAAGAAAGTTATAATCTTTTAGCTGACCGCCATAATTAAACTCCTGGTTTGTGCTATTTGATAGAAGTGGAATAATATTTTTGTATGTAGAGTCTTGTGTTTTAATTACAAATCTAAAATCCTTAAAACCATAATCATCTTTAATTTCACCTCGAAATATAAATTCACCAAAAAGACTAACTTTTTGCTGTGCTAACTGGATGTTCGGATATTGATCAGGAATAACATGTGATTTAAATATAAGCGTATCTTTTTTCACCTGTTGTTGATTAATGGGAATAAAGAAATAATTGTCAGCCTTAAAAAGTTTTTTCCTAAAGTGAAATCGATCTCCACTCCTGACCATGGTATAGGGTTCCTGATAAAATAGAATCAAAGAATCTGTATCATAAGTATCTAAATTCCAATGTATAGTACTACCATAAGGAAAAGTGAAACTTCCAGTACCTTCTGTTTTCCTTAATTCCAGTTTGGTATATTTAGGTGGAATGATGTTGATTCTGATTTTTTGTATAACCGGAACAGGGATACATTTAAGTGTATATTGCTCTGATTGAAATTCATCATTAAAAACCTGGAATTGTATGTTCTCCTGAACATTCCGGAACCGGTAAAAATATATATTACTGCTATCAGATAATAGTTTTGTATTACTTCCATAAGAAAGCTTAAGGTCTTCAGGAAGAATATTTCCTTTGACCGAAATATGGAGTAAAAAATCATCTCCTTTATCTACCTGTAAGTTACTATTATCAATTCGAATTTTATAAGGTAACTGGGTTTTATGTGTATTGATTGGCAGCAGGCGGGAAGTAGAATACAAAACTTCATTGGGTGACAAAAGATAAAATACTCCTACAAGTAGAACAACCAAAAGAAATCCTAAAAAGTGATGTAATAATGCTTTGAAACTAAAAAAAGGAACAAATTTATTAAGGTCTACTCTACTAATTTTTTGAGTTAAACTGGCTTGTACCAGGTTATCATTTTCATTAAGCTGCTGTAGCTCTAATATATTAACCAGCTTATCGTCGATGTCTGGTTCCGATTCCCCAATTTTTTTTGCAATCCAAATTTTTGAGTACCCTCCCAGATTAAAAATCCAATATATAAGGGGTCTCCCAACATAAAACAGAAAACTAAATATAATATAAAGTGTAAATAGGGTTCTTATAAAAGTTAGAAAGGATTGGGAGAAATGCACTGCAAAATCTGCTAATAATAAGAAAATACCAGCACTAAATAAGAGAATAAAAAACAGGAGTATTCCTTTTAAAAGTGTTCGGGTAAAATATAAATTTCTATAATGTGTTAAGTATGCCTGTATTTTAGAGAATTCTTTCATTTTTTACCTGCCAGCCATTTTTGTGGGTCGAGTTTACTAAATTCCCTCCATACCTGGAATTTGAATGTTCCAATCCCTTCGTCTCTATTTGTATGAACAATTCCAATGGTTTGTTTACTATCTATTTTCTCTCCTACTTTAACGAATATTTCATCTAAATTACTATAGACCGTCATATATTTACCGTGTCTGATAATACAAGTATTATTTAATCCAGGTATTTTAAATATTTTACGTACTTCTCCTTTAAATACGGACCTAACGACTTCTCCGGGATTGGTGCTAATATCTACCCCATCGTTGCGGACCATTATCCCATCTAAAACGGGGTGAGGATGTTCTCCGAATTTCTCTGTTACCACACCTCTTTTTATAGGCCAGGGCAAACGACTCTTATTGCTGGCAAAATTGTCATCTATTAATTGTTGTTCCGGAGTCAACTCATAATTATTAGTTCTTTTTCGTCTGGCAATTTCTTCTGCAATTAGGTCCTGAATTTGTTTATTTAATTGTTCTGCAATGGCTTGTTTTTTGTCCAGCTCCTCTTTTAATTTTTGTTCTCTCTGGCTAAGTTCCTGTACGGCATCTTTTTGGTTGCTCCTCTCCTGGCTTAAAATTTTTGATTCTCTTTGCCGTTCGTTGAGTAAAGATGATTTTTGTTGCTGAGCAGCCTGTAGTTCAGCAATTTTTTCTTTTATAACAGTTTGGGTGGCGTTGATACTTTGAGCTTGCTTACGACGGTATTGATTGTAATGTCTCAAATATTTTAAACGGCGATAGGCCTGATTAAAATCTTCCGAAGAGAATACGAACATTAAACGGTCGTAAGAACTTCTGTTTCTATAAGCATAATAAACAAGCTTTGCATATTCTTCCTTAATCTCTGAAAGGTCCTTTTTCAAAGATTCAATCATAATTTGATTTTCGAGTATTTGTTGGCTAATTCCGTCTAAATCATTCTCAAGTTGGTATATTAACTTTTGTCTCAAATCAATTTTTTGCTTAATGATAGCTAATTGATTTAAGGTTAAATTCTTACGTTTTTGATTCTTCTCAAGAAGTTGGTTTGTATATTTAATTTCTTCGATTAATGCACGTCTCTGCTCCTCAAGTTTATTTCTTTCCTGTGCAGATAAACTTAAAGTAACGATAAGGATTAAGGCTGTTAATAAATTTTTACCTAAGGCCATACTTGTTCATATTTACCTGGTATACGGAAAGGGGTTTTAAACGATTTATTGACCGTAATTTTCTTATAATTGAGCTCCACCCCCACCTCCTGGGTATTTTGTTCAATATTAATATTAATACTTTGAGGCATATTTTGATTTTCTACGTCAACATAATCAGAAAATGCAATATGTAATGAGGCATCTTTCTTTAAATCTTTAAAAACAATATTAGTAAGTTTTTTAATTCCTGGATTAAAAGTAAAACTCTGCGCAGTAGAGTCTTTTTGAGCCATATTTACATTGTATAATCCCTGTTCGGTTCTTTTTACTTCGTGATTATCATCATTAGGTAAAATTAAAAATCGGTTGGTTAAAATATTTTGCAAAAGCTCAAAATCTATATTGACGCTGTATTTATTCCTAAAATATTGATAATCGCTAACAAAATAAGTATTGTCTTTTCTGTTAATAAATTTAATGTTTTCAGGTGTAAATAATAACCTTGCAGCTTCTATGCCCATAGGGGATATAGAAATCCAAATGGTTTCGTCCTTAATAATTCTTAACAGACCTCTAAACCGAAAATTTTGTTTTTCGGAACTAAACTTACCTGTATATTTTATACTGTAAGTATTAAAAGTACTATCAGTTTCACGAATATATTCTACCAGCTTATCATAATCGGTATCAAGCTTATTATTGCGTAACACAAATTTTTTGCTGCACCCGGTCAGTAAAATAATTATGCCAAGAAAAATCAACAATTTATTCAACATAGGTCTGTTTTTCAACTTTTTCCAATAAAGAATCGGTGGGGTCTGGCAATAATTTAGCCTCTTCCCAGGCGGTTAATGCCTCTTCTTTTTTGCCTAATTTATAAAGTATATCTCCATAATGTTCCATTATTACGCTGGACGATGAACCTCCATTTAAAATTGCCTTTTCAATGTATTGCAGGGCATCTGAGTAATTTTCTAATTTATATAATATCCAGGCATAAGTATCTAAATACGTAGCATTATTAGGTTCCTGCTTAATAGTTTTTAGACTCATATCCCTGGACTTCTCCAGTTTCATATTATGTTCACTTAAATAATAGGCATAATTATTAAGTAAACTAATTTCATTTGGATTGATATCTAATGCTTTATCAAAATAATTAAATGCAACTTGAATAGAATCTAAGTTATAATATGTTTCACCCAAAAAATATAGAAATTGGAATTTAAGTGGGTCGGTTTTCCCGGTAATTTTATTGCCAAATTCTAAATCTTTTTTTGCCTTTTTATACTGTTCCATAAGCATATTCGAAATACCCCGGTAGTAATACAAGTCTGATTGGTTGGGAAAATATTCCAAGGCCTTTGCAGTATGTTTAATTATGGCTTTATGTTCTTCAAGTTGGTTATCAACCATGATTAATTGTATCCAGGCATTCAAATTATCAGGCTGATTGCTCAGGGCTTTTTCGTATTCGGTCTGTGCTTCTGGAAATTTTTCTTCACGAACCAATAAATTAGCATATAATAGTTGCACTTCACTCTGTCCACTATATTGTTCTTTTAGGCTCTTAACTAATCGAGAGAAGTAATAAGAAAGCTTTGGATTTTGCTTTGAAATTTGCATAAAACTAACCAAAACTTCTATCTTTTTATCCACATCTAAATCCTGACTGTTGATAACTCGTTCTATGTAATTAAAACTTTTATCATAAAGATTGTTTGCCCTGTAATAATCAGCCATTGACAGCAAAGCAACAGTATTATCAGGAGCGATGGTAAGTAGTTTGTTATATGTCTCAACTCCTTTTTCTACGCGTTCAGTTTTAAAATAAAATTCTCCCAGTAACTCAAGCACCTTGGTATTTTCTGGATATTTTTCACTGTATTTTATGAGTTCTTTCTCTAATTGATTGAGTTCATCTAATTGGTGCAAAAGTTTGAATTTATTTATAAGAATCTGATTATTAAAACCAAACTTGTTCTCATAATCTTCGAGGAGTGTTAATGCTCTTTCATATTGCTTCGACTTAAGATAAAATTCAGCAGCATTGAACCATAATTTCTGATTATCAGGATTTTCTTTTAGTAATTGGTCATAGTAATTATTGGTTTTATTCAAATCACCAGCAGACTGAGAAATCATCAACCTAAATTCTTGGTAAAGAAATTTCTCGGGGTTCCGTTTTATTGAAATATTAATATCTTGAAAAGCACTATCGTATTGTTCATTTTGAAAATAGTATTTGGCTCTTTCATAATGAGCAACCGGATGCGTACTATCTATTACGAAGACCTTTCGTAAATGCTTAAGTGCCTTATTGTTTTGTTCATAAAGCATATTCCTTTTATAATCGAGCAAATGAGATTCTAACGCTCGAACTTCTTTTTCATTCAATTGGGGTGTTGGTAATTGTGTAATATTTTTTTGAACATTGCAGGCGCTCAAAAAAAACACTATAGTAAACGTTATAAGTATAAACTTCATCTGTGTATTTTTTAAATTTTTATGTCAGACCTCTCTGCCATATAAGTAAAGCGGACAGGTGGGCCCGCATGATTTAAATAATAAGTAAAATCATGCGTATTTCATGCTATTTATTTTCCTGAATGGCCAAATCCACCTGTACCCCTCACGGTACTGTTTAGTTCATTTACAAACTCAATATCAACCATTTCATATTTGTTAATTATCATTTGCGCTATGCGATCACCAGGTTTGATGGTATAATCTTCATTACTTAAATTCACAAGAATAACACCAACTTCGCCGCGGTAGTCTGCATCAATGGTGCCCGGTGTATTTAAGACTGTAATACCATGTTTCAGGGCTAATCCACTGCGTGGTCTTACCATAGCTTCGTAACCTTCCGGCAATTCAACAAATATACCAGTTTGTATTAAAGTCCTTTGAAGTGGTTTTAAAATAATTTCATCCTGACAAAAAGCATGGAGGTCCATACCAGCAGAATGTTCAGTTGCGTATTTTAAATCATACGGGCTTTTATTTACAACTTTTATTTCCATCATATATCTTTTTGTTGAATCCTAAATGAGTAAACGCTTGAATATAGTATTAATTCTAAAAGAAAAGTTAATATTATCTACTTCTTAATCTTTTTAAAAATTTGCGGTCAATAAACCATAAAGATACAAGAAATGCAAAGATAATAAGTGTACCGAAAATGAGGGAATAAATAACCTGTTCGCTTCTAAAAAACCAGAATACAGTAACTAAAACCACTGCAATAGTGAAAAGTTCACTAATGTGTTTCCAGTCATAATTAACTTTGTAATATTTACGTCCTGCTAAAATATTAGCTAGAGCCATAGTAACAAAACAGAGCAGTGTCGCAATAGCAGCCCCCATATAACCAAGGGCCGGAACTAACAATGAAATAACTATAATAGTAATAATTGAACCTATAAAAGTAAAATAAACTCCAAATTTGGTTTTGTCTGTAATTTTATACCAAATACTTACATTGTAATACAGCCCGAAAAAGAAGTTACCAAATAAAACGATAGGCACAATTTTTAATCCTACGTGATAATCTGAATCTATAAAATGCTTAAAAATGTCTATATACCCGATAATGGCAACTAAAATAAATAAACCAGCATAGCTAAAGGCTTTGGTTACTAATGCATAGGTAGTTTTGTGGTCTTTTTGATCGGAGATACGGAAAAAGAAAGGTTCTACTGCAAATTTGAACATTTGTATAAAAATGATCATTAATGTAGCAATTTTGTAATTGGCTCCATAAATACCTATTGCGTAATTAGCCTCGTTTTTACCATCGATGAAATACTCAAGTATAAATTTATCGCCTACATCATTGATCATTCCTGCCAGGCCACTCAGAACAATTGGATAACTATAAAGCAGCATTTGTAAAATAATACCCCGGTTGAGTAATTTAAGATCAAGTTGAAATGATGGGATGAGTAAAATAAGCGTAAAAATATTGGCCAATAAATTACTCATGAAAGCATATTCAAAGGTAAAATCGGCGACATAAAGAGTTTCAAAAAAAGGTAAATGCTTAAGATGTGGTAAGACGAAAAAGAAAAAGACATTAAAGGAAATATTCAGACTGACATTGATGATTTTTAGGGTGGAAAAGAGTTTCGCTTTATTCTCATACCGTAGACGTGCAAAAGGTAATGACATAAATATATCAGTAAGTACAATACCCATCATCATTACGATAGCGATTTTTGCACCTTCTATATTGAGTGAATAGGTAATGTTATCGATGTTGAACCCAACGAATAGTGTACTAATTACCGCAGTAGCGACAATAAAGAAAAAAGCATTCGTGAATACCCGGGAGGAATTGTATTTTTTGGCAAATCTAAAAAAACTGGTTTCAGTACCAAATGTCAATAAAACAATAAGAAAGGCACTATATGCATATAATTTGGTAAGGATTCCATAATCGGGTTCCTCAAATAAACGTGTATAAACAGGTGTTAGAAATAAATAATTTAGGAACCGAGGTATAATGGTACCTAATCCGTATATTAATGTTTGTCCTGCAAGTTTTTTTATCTGATTCAATGTATCAAGGTTTAAAAAATATAGATTCGCCCTTTTTATATGTTTTTACTTTATAAAGTATGCCTTCGCGGTCATAAAATTGCCAATGGCCGAAAGGCTGTCCAAATTTATAAAACTCTATTCGTCTTTTAATACCAGTGGGGTAATAAAAAATAAATTTATCGTGAGCTTTACCTCTAATGTAATTCCCTTGAAATGCTTTTACACCATTTTCATAGTTTCCTATCCACATGCCATCTGGTTCTCCATCAAAATAAGAACCTTCGAAAATAATTGAGCCTCTTCTTTCTATCCAGTGCTCTTGTTTAAGATTGTTGATATATATACCTTTTTGTAGAACATTCCCGTAGGCATCGTAGCTAACATAAAGGCCATCCTTATTGCCGTTTCTATAATTTTCTACTCGTAGCGTATCTCCATTTTTATAAAACCAAACCCATTGTCCGTGTAGTTTACCGAACCTATACTGTCCTTGCTGTTCTACGTCCTGCCCATTTTTGTAATAAAAAGTCCAGGTGCCATGCCGTAAATTATTTCTATAAGAACCATTATATCGCCTATTACCATTTAGAAAGTATCCGGTTACCTGTCCATGAATTTTGTAATTTTTAACCTGACCTTTTTCTATTTTTCTACTTAAACTATCATACAAAATATACTTTACAGGTTTACCTTCCTTATTGAAACTGACATGTCTTCCTACAGGTTTGCCCTGTATAAATTGTCCTTCAAAAAGAGAGTCCTTTGGGGTTGTATTAAGGCCTTCAATTGTATATTTTACTCGTTTTTCATCAGCCCTGTTTTCTTTCACAGAGACCGGTTTACCTTTAATGTATTGTGTCTCTTGCTGCAGTTTAAACTGGTCGTTTACTTTAATCCATGTACCGGTTTTGATACTATCTTTAATTTGGTTAACCTTTTGGAATGAAACAGGTCTATTGTTTCGATACTCCGTAATTTGCAGCGGTTTCTTATTTTTTGTAAATTTTATACTATATCCGCTTTTTTCTCCTTCTTCGAAATGGGTAACAGATTTTACATTACCAGTCGGATAATAGGTAAACTCTTTGTCATGTAAAACACCATCGATATATAATTTTTTTTGAAAAAGGTAATGACCGTAATCGTCATGGATTTTATAAATGTATGTATAACCGTTCTTTATGCCTTTAGAATACTGAATTTTCATTTTAACTTGTCCTGAAGCAAAATAAAAAGACCAGGTACTATCGAGTTTACCATAAAACCGTTTACCGACGGATTTTAAATTTCCATTGGGATAAAAATTTTTCCATAGACCATGTGGTTGGTCTTCTATAAAAAAGCCTTTTGCTGAAACAGTGCTATCTCCGTAGTAATAAGTTACTGGTTTTTGTCCATCGAGGTTTAAAAATGAAAGACTAAAGACCAAGCTTATTACTAATTTCAAGCATTTTTTCAATAGGTTTGGCAGCTTTTTTTCGTAATTCATCATCTAATGTAATTTCAGGCACTTCATATTTCATGGCCAAATAAATCTTTCTCAGTGTATTCATTTTCATGAAATTACAATCATTACAAGCACAAGTACTATCTTCCGGGGGTGCAGGAATAAAATGTTTATCAGGGGAGAATTTTCGCATTTGATGCAAAATTCCGGATTCGGTAGCAACAATGTATTGTTGTCCACTATCATTTTTGGTGAAGTTTAATAGCGAACTTGTACTGCCAACATGATCGGCCATAATTAATAAATCACTCTGACATTCCGGGTGTGCAATTATTTGTGCATTGGGGTATTGTTGCTTGAGTTCTACAATACGGGGAATGCTAAACTCTTTGTGAACATGGCAAGCACCCTCCCATAAAAGCATATTACGTCCGGTTATCTTGTTAATATAATTGCCCAGGTTTTTGTCTGGTGCAAAAATTAATTTAGCATCTTTTGGAAAACTATTTACAATATGCTTTGCGTTTGAACTGGTGCAACATATATCAGTAAGTGCCTTAACCTCAGTTGAACTATTGATATAGGTAATAACTGTATGTTCAGGATAAGCATTGACAAACTTTTCAAATTCATCGGCTGGAGCACTATCAGCTAATGAGCATCCGGCATTAAGGTCGGGCAGGACAACTTTTTTTGTGGGATTAACAAGTTTAGCTGTTTCTGCCATAAAATGCACCCCTGCAAAAACAATTAAATCGGCATCTGTTTTAGAAGCTTCTTGTGCCAGAGCAAGGCTATCTCCTAAAATATCCGATATTTCCTGTATATCGTCTGTTTGATAGTAATGCCCCAAAATTATGGCATTTTTTTCGGCTTTAAGCTTGTTTATTTCTTCCTTTAGATTCAAATTGTCGGGCAAATCGATATCAAGGAAGCCCTTCTTTTTTATTTCATTATTGATATCCATAAAAATTTTTCTCTATGATGATATTAATATGCGGTTAATAAGTGTATAAAATTTCTACAAAAAGTTTGCAAATTACGTAATAAACATTCTCAAAATAATAGTCAACAGCAATGTTAATTACAAAGAGCTAAAAATCAAACATGATTTATAGATATTAACAATTGTTGACAAAAGTAAGGCTTAAAATAAATTTTTAATCAAGAAAGCAAATAATGTTCATTTGGGTGTTGATAAATGAAGAAATGAATCTAAAAAATTAATTTGCTTTTTATTTATTATGATGTCTTATCCAACTTTTTCAAAAATCAAAACATGTTTTTGAGAATTAAGCCCAAAAATATTCAACAATTATAAACAATTTACTTTTTATATTACATACTGTATTACAATTATTTATGTTCAATATACTATTGATCACATTGATTTACATTAAATTAACAGCAGTTGAAAAAAAAATATTGCTAAACGTTTGCTTTTTATAGAAAACCATCTAATAGCACAGTTATTTTTACTACTTTTGTAGTTAATTCATTTTATTTTAACAAGTTTCATTATTTATGTCGAAGAAAATATTATTAGCATCAGATCACGCAGGATTTCCAATGAAGAGCCATTTATATCATTGGTTATTAAAAAAAGGATATGAAGTAAAAGATTTGGGTACGGACGGAGAAGAAAGTGTAGATTACCCTGATTTTGGACATAAACTGGGTGCAATTATAGACGAAAGCGATGAATATATTGGACTGGCTTTATGTGGCAGCGCAAATGGCATGAATATGTCGATCAGTAAACATTCCAAAACCCGCAGCGCTGTGTGCTGGAATACGGAAATTGCATATCTTGCGCGGTTACACAATAACGCCAACGTATGTGTGATGCCGGGTCGCTACGTTACACAAAATCAAGCCGAAGAAATAGCAGAAAAATTTCTTGGTACTGAATTCGAAGGAGGCCGGCACGAAAAAAGAGTAAATAAAATACCACTTAAATAAAAAATTATGCTTTCAAATACATGTAAGTACGGTATTCGTGCTATTATTTACCTGGCTCTGGAAAATAGTGACAAAAAAGTTGGCATTAAACAGATTGCAGAGGATCTGGATATACCAAGCCCATTTTTAAGTAAAATACTGCAACTTTTAGCAAAAAATAAAATTCTCACTTCAACAAAAGGCCCTCATGGAGGCTTTGGAATAGGAAAGCGTGCCGAAGAAATATCATTAATGGACGTTGTAAAAGTTATTGATGGTATGGATTTTTTCGAAACATGCCTTATTGGAATGAAAAGCTGTACCGATCCTGAGGCCTCAGTTAAGTGTCCAATACACAAACAGTATGAACCCATCAGACAACAAACCAGGGAATTATTTGACAATACTTCTATAGCACAATTGGCAGAATCAATAAAACTTTCAGGAGGGGAAATAAGAATTTAACGTAAAATTCATGTAGTTTTTTTGCATAATAAAAGGCCAATTACGTTATTGAATTATACAACCATAGAGTTTATTTTCAGAATTCAATAATATATAATCCGTGAAAGCTAAAACAGCGTTTCTTTTTTTACTACTTAGTATTCAGATATATGCTCAGGATAAACCCCGTACTGAGGTTAAAACTGTTGTTGATAATTTCATTCAGGCGCTCAATCAAAAAGATACCGAGACACTACTGAAGGTTATGGACCGTAATATTGGGTTTATGACTGTTTTTTTCGATGGTACCAAGAGCATTCTGGCAGCTGAAAGTGTTGAAATGTTTATAGATAATATCGAGAACACAAAACCAGGCACCATTGAAGAACAACTTTTAAACTATAAAATTACAGCTTCAGAAGTCCTGGCCACCGTGTGGAGTGAATATAATTTTTATGTAGATGGTAAGCTACATCATTGCGGAGAAAATGCTTTCCAACTTTATAAATCGCCAAAAGGCTGGAAAATTATTCAAATTACAGACACCCGTTACAATGAAACAACTTGCAACAAAACACACACAGCTGACAAATATGAACGAAAAGCATCGCTCATAAAATTTATAGATAATTGGCACCTTGCCGCATCTAACGGCGAAATTGAAGCTTATTTTAATGCACTTGGTGATGATGCCGTTTACATAGGCACAGACCCGGATGAATACTGGACTAAATCTCAGTTTAAAGAGTGGGCAAAATCATATTTTGACGAGGGCAAAGCCTGGAATTTTGAGACTATTAAGCGCGATATATTTTTTACTGACGATGAAGACATTGCATGGTTTAATGAAAAGCTAAATACAAGTATGGGAGCATGCCATGCTACTGGTGTTGCTGAATATACAAGAAACGGATGGAAAATTAAATACTATCAATTATCCGTTACTGTTCCCAATGAATTACTGGAGCAGTTTATTAAACTCAAAAAAGAGGTAAAAATAAGCGAATAAAAAGTTCGTTTTTCTATCAACATGCGGGCACTTTCGAAAACTTTATGTTTTTTTGTGGTTGTAAATATTTCATAGTATGAAGCGATTGTTTATTTATTTTGTTTTTTATGCTTTTATTGTGCTACTGTACAGTTGCGCAAAAGAAGCATCTCCAACAGGAGGGCCAAGAGATTTTACCCCACCGGTAGTAGTCGAAGAAAAACCACCGAATTATACCACCAATTTTTCTGAACGGAAAATTAAGATTTATTTTAATGAATTCGTGAAACTCGAGAACTTACGCGAAGAATTGTTGATATCTCCTCCTTTTAAAGAAATACCAAAGATGGTGATAAAAGGAAAAAAAATAGTTATCAATTTACCGGATTCGTTACCCCAGAATAAAACAACAAACATGAACTTTTATAATGCTATCGCAGATGTAAATGAATCCAATGTTTTAAAAAATTATCAGTACGTATTTTCCACTTCTTCTGAAATAGATACCAGCTTTATCGATGGTCGGCTAATTGATGCCGAAACTGGCAAGCCGCTTGCGAACGAACTAATATATATGTATGAATCTTTTAGCGATTCTGTGGTCAGCAAAAAATTGCCGGATTACATTGCCCGAACAAATGAGCATGGCATATTTGTGGTCAATAACCTGGGCAAAGGCCCCTATAAAATATTTGCCCTAAAAGACCGCAATAGAAACAATTTGTACGATCAACCCGCAGAAGGAACAGCTTTTTTAAATGATTCGGTAAGACCTGCAGTTGAGTGGACAACCATAAAAGATACCATTAAGCTTATCGACAGCATTTTAATTGAAAAAGCCGACACAACCTACCGCGATTCTGTTTATGAACGCGACGTGCAAGTAAGTATGTTAAAACCTTTTCAATTAAGGTTATTTGTAAAAGATTATAAAAAGCACTATTTAACTTACTCGGGTAGGCCCAGGAAAGGACTAATACCCTTGAGTTTTAACAGGTCAATTGCTAACCTTGATTACAATGTGGAATTATTAACACCCAAGCCGTCTGAAGATAGTTGGTTTATCGAAGAAAAAATTGCGAACGATTCCCTGCTGCTCTGGATAAAAGATTCTGTAATTTATCAATCAGACTCTATCCGGGCGGCTATTACCTACCCTTTTTCAGATTCTGCCGGGGAAATAACACCCAAAACCGATACAGTTTACCTGAACTATGATTTTACTGAACTAAACCGGGCAGATACCTTATTAACCATAAAAGGAAACCTCCGTAAAAACAAGCTCGATATCGACTCATCGTTGATTATTACTTTTTCAGAACCCCTGGAAGAAATAAATAAGTCGAAAATACAGCTCCTGGTAAAACTCGATACAGTTTATAGTCCATACGAATTCAATATTGAGCTTTTACCATCATTGCGCAAAGCCAAAGTAAATTTCAAGCAGGATTTATATGGTAAATATAAATTAATAATGGACAGTGCTGCTTTTTCCGGTATTCAATCCAACACCAATGATTCTTCGGTAATTAATTATAAATATTACGAAAAGGCAGATTATGGAAATCTTATCCTGAATGTGGATACCATCCCCGAGAAAGCTATATTTTTTCTTTACACAGACAATGAGGAGTTATTTGCCCAAAAAAGTAATATTACGCAAAGTCCAGTTGAGTTTAATCAATTGCCACCGGGAGATTATCAGGTACGGGTACTTATTGATTCTAATGAAAATGGCAGATGGGATACCGGAGATTATTATAAAAACCAATACCCGGAACTGGTTATTGCCCTGCCTGCAAAACTAATTGTTAAGGCCAACTGGGACACAGAACAAAATTGGGACCTGGGTAAATCCCTGCAATTATATAAATAGTTTTCAAGCATAATTTTGCTGCAAAATGAACAAGCATGCACAAAAAACCATTCTTGTGGCCCCGCTTGACTGGGGGTTTGGTCATGCAACACGAATGATTCCACTGGTGAGGTTATTGTCTGAAGAATATAATGTGGTTGTGGCCGCACCAAAAAAAATTCAACATTTTTTCGACGATGAAGCAGTAAAAGTGGTGCTTTTTCCGGGATATAACATTCGTTATTACCGTTTACCCCTAACCATTTCTTTGGTGATTCAGGCACCTAAAATAATTTTTCGAGCATTGCTTACTGTATATAAAACCAGACGGTTGGTAAAACAGCTTAATCCTGAGATTATTATTGCAGATAATCGACCATTTGTAAAAAGTAAAATAGCAAAATCGGTTTACATTACCCATCAGCTTACATTGCTTCATGGAAATAAAAATATTCAGAAAATATTGAATTATACACACAGATTTTTAATAAACAGGTTCGATGCCTGCTGGATTCCCGACAGCACGGATTCGTTTTTTGCCGGAGATTTATCCCAGGGGAAATTAAAAACACAAAAGTATTTTATTGGAGCACTTTCAAGGTTTGTATACACAAAAACATCAACCCCATCATCGTTTAAAACCGTATGTATTTTGAGTGGTCCGTTGCCAAATCGTACGCTATGGGCAAATCAGATAAAAAAACAACTGCAAAAACAAAAAAGCAGTTTAATTATTGGCGCTATACCGGGTAAAGACCAATTTATAAAAGAAGGAGAAATAACGTTGGCATCCCACTTAAATGATGAGCTATTTCAAGCTGTTTTGATAGGCGCAGAAAAAATATTTTCACGTAGTGGTTATACCACCATTATGGACCTTTACCGGTTAAGGAAAAATGCCTTTTTGTATCCTACGCCAGGCCAGCAGGAGCAGGAATATTTGGCTCAGCATCATCATGGAAAGTATTTTTTTAACTGTAAATTACCTAATAAAGAAACCCTTACTTTCGATACCATTCCGGATGCAAAAGGAGACAAATTTTGCAAAAAAGAACATATTTTAAAGCTGATAAAGAAATTGTAACACTCATAAAAGGAAAAATCTCTTTGTGAGGAGCTTTGCACAAAAATATCCCCGATTCAATAAAATAAATTTTTATCTTCGCTGTTTGTAAACAATAAAAAACCAATGCTTGTGAATAAAGCCGTAGTAATAATTCCAACATACAACGAAAAAGAGAACGTTGCACGTATAATTGATGCCGTTTTCAATCTAAATCAGGGCTATCATGTACTCATTATTGATGATAATTCTCCCGATGGAACAGCCCAAATTGTTAAAGACAAGCAGCCTGCAGTTGAAGGGAAACTGCATATTGTAGAACGCAAAGGAAAGCTTGGCCTTGGAACGGCGTATATTAAAGGTTTTGAGTGGAGCCTGGAACATGAATACGACTATGTATTTGAGATGGACGCAGATTTTTCGCACAATCCCGCTGATTTACCACGGCTCCTTGAAGCTTGTGAAAAAGGTGCCGATGTTGCGGTTGGTTCAAGATACGTCTCGGGTGTTAATGTTGTTAACTGGCCCATAGGCCGTGTGCTGATGTCGTATTTTGCCTCCAAATATGTTCGCATGGTCACGGGTCTTAAAATTGCAGATACAACCGCAGGTTTTAAATGCTATTCTCGTAAGGTTTTAGAAGCCATTAATTTCGACCAAATTCGTTTTAAAGGTTATGCTTTTCAAATTGAAATGAAATTTACCGCGTGGCAATTGGGATTCAACGTTGTGGAAGTACCTATTGTTTTTACTGATAGAACCGAAGGAACATCAAAAATGAGCGGTGGTATTTTCAATGAAGCAGTTTGGGGCGTTTTATCAATGAAACTTCGTAGTATTTTTCATAGCACCAAAAAAAAGCATCAAAAACCAACAAAAGAAGCATCTGAATAATCAAGTTATTTTTGGGTAATTATTATTCGTCATGTATATTTAAAATAAAAAGGGATGAATAAAATATTGATTACTAATGCTACAATAATCAATGAGGGGAGACAGTTTTCCGGGAGTGTTTTAATTGAAGATAATTTCATTAAAAAAGTATATGAGGAGCCTTTTCCACATACCGATGAGCAAACTTACGATGCAAAAGGAAAATGGCTGATTCCGGGAGTAATTGATGATCAGGTGCATTTTCGTGAACCTGGTTTAACTCATAAAGCAACCATCGCTTCAGAGTCGAAGGCAGCAGTTGCCGGAGGTGTTACTTCTTTTATGGAAATGCCAAATACCAATCCCCAAACAACCTCTTTTGAAGCATTAGAAGAAAAAATTGGAAATGCCAATGCCGTGTCTCCGGCTAATTTCTCGTTTTATTTTGGTGCAACAAACGATAATGCACATTTGCTGAAGAAAATTAACCCGGCTAAAACTTGTGGCGTAAAGGTATTTATGGGTTCTTCCACAGGTAACATGCTTGTGGATAACGACAAAGTGCTGGAACAAATATTCAGAGAAAGTCCGGTTTTAATTACTGCACACTGCGAGGACGAATATACCATCAAAGAAAACATGAAGGTGGCTACAGAAAAGTATGGAGAAAATATTCCTTTCTCGATGCATCCTATAATACGCAGCGCCGAAGCTTGTTATTTATCGAGCTCTAAAGCCGTAGAGTTAGCCAATAAAACAGGAGCAAGGCTCCATATTTTGCATTTAAGCACAGCTAAAGAGATGTCTCTTTTTGCATCAGGGCATGTGTGCGACAAAAAAATAACCGCCGAGGGCTGCGTGCATCACCTGTGGTTTGACGAAAGCCAGTATGATGAAAAAGGCAGCCTGATAAAGTGGAACCCGGCTATTAAATCGGCTGAGGATAAAGAGGCACTGCGGGAGGCCTTGCGCACGAACCGTATAGATGTGGTGGCAACAGACCATGCCCCGCACACCTACGATGAAAAAATGAACTCGTATACCAAAGCACCTTCAGGCGGACCATTAGTGCAGCATTCCTTAGTAACAATGCTGGAAATGGCCCATGAAGGCATTTTTACGACAGAGTTGGTAGTCGAAAAAATGTGTCACAATCCGGCCCGCCTTTTCCAGGTGAACAGAAGAGGGTTTATTCGCGAAGGATTTTATGCCGATCTCGTACTTATTGACCCTGAAAAGCCATGGGAAGTCACAAAACAAAACATACTCTACAAATGTGGGTGGTCGCCGTTTGAAGGACAAACATTCCGCTCAGCCGTTACCCATACCTGGGTCAATGGATCACTGGTCTACGAAGAAGGGAAAGTACATGAAATGGCTGCCGGAATGCCGTTGGAATTTAACAGAGACCAAAACAATGAAAGTTCTATTTGCTGATACTACACATCCTGCATTACCCGAATTGCTTGCTGAGGCCGGCTTTATTGTTGAAGAAAACCGTTGCAAATCAAAACAAGAATGCCTGGCTATTATTAATCAGTACGATGGCATCATTATTCGCAGTAAATTTATTATTGATGAGGAGTTTCTGCAAAAGGCCCCAAAACTAAAATTTATCGGTCGCGTGGGCGCAGGCATGGAGAATATTGATGTGAAAGCTGCTGAAAGCCGGGGAATAAAATGTTTCAATAGCCCTGAAGGCAACCGTAATGCTGTGGCAGAACATGCTTTGGGTATGCTGCTGGCCCTCCAAAATAATCTTATCAGGGCCAACGCCGAAGTAAACCGGGGTATGTGGCGTAGAGAAGAAAACCGCGGAACAGAGCTCAAAGGTAAAACCATCGGTATTATTGGTTTTGGTAATACCGGCAGCACTTTTGCCAAAAAACTCAGCGCTATGGAAATGCGAATTCTGGCTTATGATAAGTATAAAAGCAATTATGCTCCGAATTATGTGCACGAAACAGATATGCAAACATTATTTCAAGAATGTGATATCGTGAGTTTCCATGTTCCTCTCACAGATGAAACCCATTACATGGCTAACGCCGATTTTTTCAATGCTTTTCGCAAACCTGTTGTTTTAATAAATACTGCCCGGGGAAAAATTGTTAGCACCCGCGACCTTATGGCTGCCATGAAGCACGATAGCGTAACCGGCGCCTGCCTCGATGTGCTGGAATACGAAGCTGTTTCTTTTGAACATTTGCATAAAAAATCCCTACCCGAAGCGTTCCGTTATTTGAGTGAAAGCGACAAAGTGGTATTATCGCCTCACATAGCAGGTTGGACACATGAGTCGAATATTAAACTTTCTTCAGTATTGGCCGATAAAATTATTGATGCTTTTGCACAGTAAGCATGCACGGCTTATTGAACACATTAATTTTTCATAAAACGAACTATTTGTGCTGTTTTTCGGGTTTTTTGTTCAATCAGCACATCATTATCGTTTAAAATTCGCCTCAGGCTTTCATCATTGTAATTTCTGATGGTAATAATTTCTACTTTAGCATTAAATCGCACATGGTAATCCGATTGTAATTCAGCAATGAATGGATCGAACATGTTTTCTATCTGATCAATACATACCGTAAAACTGGCTGCCGACATTTGGGCCAATTGTACACTGATATGCATGTTGGCCATCAATTTAAAAATATGACTAATATCGGTTTCTGCGACAAACTCCGGAGTTTTGGGACGTATGCTAATTAAAGCCTGTTGCTGTTTTCTGATATATACTGGCAGGGTGTTTTGAGTATCATCTATATCACCAATAACAGAGCCCGCTACTTCAGGTTCAAGGAAAGAATTTACATAAAGAGGTATCTTGTTTTGCTGCAGAGGTTTGATGGTTTTAGGGTGAATAACTTTTGCTCCGTAGTATGTTAACTCAATTGCTTCCTGATAGGAGAGAGCATCTATTTTTTGTGCATCATTCATCCAGGCAGGGTCGGCATTCATAATGCCTGGCACATCTTTCCACACTACAAGCTTTTGGGCATTGCAGGCGCTGGCCAGCAAAGCAGCAGAATAGTCACTTCCCTCACGCCCCAGGGTGGTAGTCTGATTATTGGTGGAGCCGGCAATGAAACCCTGTGTAAGGTAAATTTTGTAATTTTCAAAAGTAAATCGTTCCAGTGCAAATCGCTTGGTGAGGTTCCAAATTACGCCGGCTTGCTTAAAGTTACGGTCTGTTTTTATTACCGATCTCACATCAATATAATGCGCTTTTGTATTTAAAATATTAAAATATGAGGCAATAATTTTTGTAGAAAGTAATTCACCAATAGATACAATCTGGTCATATTCGTAATTATAATCTAAAGAAGGCGTTTCTCTGAGCTTTTGCCACAAATCTTCATATATGCTGTTCAAATTATTAGGAACATGCTGTTCGAATAAGTCCGAAATAATTTTTTGATGGTAATCAATTAATTCTTGTAATTGGTCTTCAAAGTCTTTCCCGTCGAACCATAAGCGGGCAATGTTTTCTAAACGGTTGGTGGTTTTTCCCATTGCCGACACCACAATAATTAAATTATCGTCACATTGCTTTACAATTTTCACCATTTCTTTTATAGACCCGGCATCTTTTAACGATGCACCACCAAATTTATATACCAACATAGGGTTACTATTTTTTGTTATACAAACAGCTCAATCTGTTTTTCTGCACAAATACTAAAAAATTTGTAAGTTTGTAATATAAGGCAATAATTGATAATCACCAATTGGTTTTTCGAGGATTTGCCTGTTTTTTTTAAAATTTTTCGCAAACGTTTGCGGTGTTTTGGACTGGCAATCAATATGTTGATAAAACAGCATTGAAAATGACCAAATTAACCATAAAACATCAATGATATTTGCTTGTTTCACAGTTGCTAAAAGCTTAAAAAATAATGTTATGAAGGAATATTTAGGCATTACCCTCAATGAATTTATCATTCGCCGCCAATCAGATTTTAAATACGCTACCGGTGAGCTGTCGAGATTATTGAGTCACATTGGTGTGGCAGCAAAAATTGTCAATCGTGAGGTCAATAAAGCCGGGTTGGTAGATATTTTGGGCGAAGTAGGAACTGTAAACACACAGGGAGAAGCTCAGCAAAAACTCGATGTTTATGCCGACTCCCAATTTATTCATGCCCTGCGTGCCTCTGGAGAGGTTTGCGGTATGGCTTCAGAGGAAGACGATAATATTGTAACTTTCGACAACGTGTTGTCAAACGACGGAAAATATATCGTCTGTATCGATCCTTTAGATGGGAGCTCAAACATAGATGTCAACGTGTCTATTGGAACCATTTTTTCTATTTATCGTCGTATTTCAGAACGTGGGCACAAAGCAGTAGATAAAGATTTTTTACAAGAGGGTTTAAAGCAAGTGGCCGGAGGTTATATTATTTATGGATCATCTACAATGTTGGTTTATACTACAGGCCGGGGAGTTAACGGCTTTACACTCGATCCCTCTATCGGAGAATTTTGTCTTTCTCATGCTGAAATTCGTACACCGGAAAGCGGCGCCATTTATTCTATCAATGAAGGCTATTATGTTAAATTTGAAGATGCCATCAAAAAATATATTAAGTACACACAAGAAGCTGACAAACAAACCAATCGGCCATATAAAGCTCGCTATATTGGTTCGCTTGTGGCAGATTTTCACCGAAACCTGTTAAAAGGTGGTATTTATATTTATCCTGCCACAGCAGATGCCCCTAATGGAAAATTGAGACTGCTTTACGAGGCCAATCCGTTAGCATTCGTGGTTGAGCAGGCCGGAGGCATGGCTGTAAATGGCAAAGATCGCATACTTGACATGAAACCTCAGGATCTGCATCAGCGTACACCATTGATCATTGGATCTACAAATATGGTCAATAAAGTCATGGAGTTTATTGAAAATAAGTAAATTTGTTCCGAGGTCGACCAGAATTTTGCTGGTAAAATTTAAAATAGCTATTTATGCGAAATACATCGTTTGTTTTCAGAAAGGCATGTTTAATCATGTTTTTAATTGGCACACAAGCTTTTTATGCTACAGCACAAACCGGCATTTTTTATTATCCCAATCCAGCCGAAAATTATGTAAACAATAAGCTTCTGGCATTAACAGAAGCACCCAACCAGGAAATTTATTTGCTTGGGAAGCTATCAAATGCTTCATACGAAAAATCCATACCGTATTTTTGCCGGGTCGACAAGAGAGGAAACCTGCTTGTTGAAAACGCGCTCACAAAACATCAAATCTACGATCTGAGTGCTTTATTTATTTTAAATAACCAAAGAGTAGAAGCTTTTGGCAGTCGTCGACAGGGACCCATTTTTGCTCCCTGGATGGTTACTTTAAATAGTAAAGGCGATATCGTTAAAGAAAAAAGTGATTATGTGGTTTACTCTACCATCATGAACGATGTAACTGATATTGACGGCAAAAACCTCATGATAGCTGAAACAAAAGTTGATAATAATAAACTTTACAATATTAATTTGGTAAAACTCGATGCCGAAAAGGATGAGACACTCTGGTCAAAGCGCATTGAATCGAACCAAAATGAAGAAGCTTCGACCGTTATTACGCTAAAAGATGGTAATTTGCTTGTTTTGGGGAAAAAATACAGCAGTGATCTTTCAGACTATTCCCCGGTGCTCTATAAAGTAAATCCCTCAGGAAAACCACTTTGGCGTGTGGGTATTCCCGTACCCGATAATTTTTATGCGCAGGACATTGCCGAAGACAGCAAGGGTAACCTCATTTATATGTGCAGTTACAGTAAAGAATATATGGGAACCAACGAGACCCGCGTCATTAAATTAAATAGTCAAGGCCAAAAAAAGAGCTACAATGTAATTTTGGATATTAGTTCCAATGGGTTGGTAATGAAACCTGAAGATAAGTTTGTTTTGTATGGTTCCAACATAAAAGTTCATAATAAACGACCCATTACTAAAGGTAAGTATGTGGTTATTGGCAGTGATTTACAGCCATTGCATGAACATGAATTATCAAAAACAGACAAGCCAGACAGCCAAATGCCCGAAGATGTAGCTGAAAACTTACCAACCACAAGCGATCTTACCTCAGGGATTTTGTTGAGAGATGGGCGCGTTGCATTGGCAGGGCGAATTTACATGCCATCAAATCCGTCTCAGGCTAACCCTTATGGAAACGACCGTAACAATTTCGCTTTGATGATGATTTTAGATGATACAGGCAGGTTTTAATAAAAATAAGAAAAATAATAAATTGAAAATGCCTGCTCGTATTGCGAATAGGCATTTTCATTTTACAATAGTTAAATCGATATAAAACAGTTATCTATGGTTAAGTATGATTTTGACAAACCCGTTGACCGGTCAGGGACAAGTTGTATTAAGTACGATGCACGCGAAAGAATTTTTGGACAGGACGATGTGTTACCTTTATGGGTAGCCGATATGGATTTTGAAGTTGCTCCTGAAATTGCAGACGCGATTCAGGAAAGAGCAAAACATAAAATTTATGGCTATACCATGCGATGCGGCGAATATTACGATATCATCCAGGAATGGCTTCAGAGGAGGTATAATTGGTCTGTGGAAACCTCACACATTTCTTTTTCTCCAGGTGTGGTTTCTGCACTGGCAATGGCATTACTAGCATTTACAAAACCCGGAGATAAAGTAATTGTGCAGTCGCCGGTTTATTTTCCTTTTTTCACCACTATTGAGCAAAACGGACGCAGGGTGGTTAATAATCAACTTGTGGAAAGCACCAATCAATATGCCATGGATTTTGACGATTTGGAGCGGCAAATTGACAATCAAACCCGAATGATGTTCCTGAGCAATCCACATAATCCCGTTGGACGTGTATGGACCCGGGAAGAGCTCACACGTTTGGCGGAGATTGCTGAGAAACACCAAATTATAGTAGTTTCTGACGAGATACATTCCGACATTATATTTCCCGGACATGTGCATACACCCTATGCTTCAGTATCGGAATATGCAGCTCAAAATTCTGTTACTGCCATGGCGCCCAGTAAAACCTTCAACCTGGCAGGATTATCCACCAGTGTGGTTGTGATTGAAAATGAGCGCATGATGAAAGATTACAATTACATGGTGGAAAGCTTTCACATTGGCTTGACCAATCCGTTTGGCTTAGCAGCCCTAAAAACAGCTTATCAAAAGGGCGATGACTGGCTCGAAGCACTTTTAATATATTTGGAAGCCAATCGTGATTATGTGTATGAATTTATTCAAAACGAGGTGCCAGGCGTAAGTGCTGTTTTACCTGAATCAACCTTTTTAATGTGGATTGATTTCAGAGGGTTGGGATATTCCGATAAAGAGTTGCAACATCAGCTTGTGCGGCAGGCAAAGCTTGGTTTGAGCCATGGACCTATTTTCCGCAAAGGCGGTGAGGGATTTCAGCGCCTGAACTTTGGATGTCCCCGGTCGCAATTAGAAGAGGCTATGCAAAGACTCAAAAAAGTGATTCATATGAGTTTGTAATCTGTTGGATAAAAAGAGTTTATAATAAAAAAAAAGATGGTAAAAAATTTTACAGGTTTAGTAGTTTTTTTGTCAATATTTACGACAAGCTTTGGGCAACAAACAATAAACAGCTCTATAATGCATGATGATTTGGGGCGTGATTATATACTTTATATTCCTGCATCTTATACGGGTGATGTTGCTTTTCCACTGGTTTTTAATTTCCATGGCTATACCAGCAATGCTTCGGAACAAATGTATTACGGAGATTTTCGGTCTATAGCCGACACAGCGGGTTTTTTAGTTGTGCACCCCATGGGTGAACCGGATATTAATGGTCAGCCACACTGGAATGTGGGGCAGGGAGGAACAAATATTGACGATCTTGGTTTTATATCAGCTTTGATGGATACATTGCTGTTCAATTACAATATTGATGAGGAAAAAGTTTACACCACAGGTATGTCGAACGGAGGTTTTATGAGTTATTACCTGGCCTGCCATTTGAGTGAACGTTTTGCAGCAATTGCTTCGGTTACCGGCACAATGACTACCGATATGATTAACAATTGTTTTGCGACCCACCCCATGCCTGTTATGGAAATTCATGGAACAGCTGACAACACCGTACCATACAATGGTTTGGATTGGATGGAGCCCATTGATGATGTGCTGAGCCATTGGAGAAATTTTAATAATTGCAATGTTACACCGACCATTACTGATGTCCCCGACATAAATACGACAGACGGTTCTACGGTTGAACATTACGTTTATTCAGATGGAGATAATGGTGTAGCTGTTGAGCATTATAAAGTGATTGGAGGAGGACACACCTGGCCCGGAGCAGCTTACAACCCAGGCATGACGAACTATGATATAAATGCATCTCTTAAAATCTGGCAATTTTTTGCACAATATGATATCAATGGCAGTATCAATCCAACGGCACTTGATAAACCGTTAGCTTTGAAAAAAATAAAGGTTTATCCTAACCCTGCTGATACTGAAATTCATATTGAAACGGGACAATCAGGAGCCAGAAACTATCAAATATTTGATATTCAGGGAAGGCAATTACTACAAGGTCGTTTGGATGGTTCAAGTAACACCTTGAATGTTGCGCAGCTTGCTGAAGGATTGTATGTGCTTCGATTAGGAAATGCGGCTTTTAAATTTGTGAAAGGATAATATAAAACCAAATTTTTTACTTCCCGTTTTTTTGCTTTAACATTTTAAGCAGTCGAAATAATAAAAACAACCAATAGTGTCTCATCATGCATGATGGGACACTAGGTAAGACTTATTCTATCCGTTACAATTTTTTTATCCTTCCTGACTTGTCCACCTTTTCATAAACTCGCTGAATTATGGTTGTAAATCAGTGACTTACGGGTAATCAGGCTCATGTTTGCCACACTAATATGCTATTATTCTTTAGATTTTAAGAAAACAATAAAATTAAAACCTGATGTTTTAATATTGTAAGAATTATTAAAGTAACTACGGTATTTAAACGCGCCTCAAGCCGGCTTGGCTCTTCATTTTTGGCTTGAACCAAAAACGAAGCAACCGCGTGCCGCCTTAGCTATAGCGGTGGCGCAAAAATTCAAGGCTTAGTATTTTGAGCGACCTTCATTTCTTTCATAAGCTAAATTAAAATAACTCACGGATGCTGTTAATGCTGTTGCATTAAACTAAAATATTACGCATCCGTTCAAACAGATTTTAATTTTTCGCTTATTTCAAGATGAAGGTGCCCGCTCAAAACACTTAGGCCAATCCAGCTCAGTCCCTGTAATAGTTCAATAAGGATTCAAGTGTAATTCTTATGTTTTTTTATAACCAAATACAATTTGTCGCACTAAATTGGACAAGTTAGGAGGTAAGACTTATTTTATCCGTTTCAATTTCAATTTTTTTATCCTTGTAAAGTTTGCCCACAGCTTTTTTAAATATTTTTTTACTTACGTTAAAAGCGTTTTTTATGGTTTCCGGATCGCTTTTGTCTGTAATAGAAATTGTGCCACCCTGCTCTTTAATGTAACGGAGTAAGATATCGGAGAAATCTTCCACGGCCGTATAGCCGGGTTTTTGCAGCGTAAGGTCCAGTTTTTGGTCTTCCCGAACCTTTTTTACATAAGCCTTGCCTCTTACGCCGCGCCTTACAGGACTAAAAACTTCATCGTGGTAAATCATGCCCCACACATGCTCGTTGACTAAAACCCGGTATCCAATGGAGTTTTTAAACACCGGGAAAATTTCGACTTCGTCTCCCGGCTCATAATTAACAGGAGATTGATCCAGAAACTTGTCTGTTTTGGAAGTGGCCACAATACGATTGGTTTCCTCATCCAAATAGATGTACACAAAATATTTTTCACCGATTTCAATATCGTGTCGTTGTTCGCTATAAGGCAAAAGCAAATCCTTCGGTAGGCCCCAATTCAAAAAAGCGCCAAATCGATTAACGGCCACGGCCTCGAGCAAGGCAAAATCTCCTACGGTAGCCAATGGTTTTTCGGTAGTGGCTATTAGCCGGTCCTCAGAATCGAGATACAGAAATATTTCCAACTCATCGTCCACCTTAGTATTTTCAGGCACATAACGAGTCGGGAGCAAAATTTCACCAAGCTCTTCCCCGTCGAGATATAGACCAAAATCCACTGATTTTACTACCTTTAAGGTATTGTATTGTCCTATTTTTACCATATCATAAAATATTGTGGTGCAAAGTTAGTATTTATTTGTAAGGAACTATTCAACAGGCAATTCTTATCAAAACCGTAAAAAGAGAAAATATTATTTATTTTAAGCTGGGTAAGCCACCAATGAACATCATTATGGCTGCTGTTTTTTTTCTGCTTATTGGTGTTATCCTGGCCATGAAGCTATGGTTTTTAAAAATTCCATTGATGGTTTCGGGGCTGGCCTTAATCACCAGCCGCGACAGGTTGGCTGTAGATTTTGAGAACAGGCGTTTTATGAAATATGCGTTGATTTTAGGCTACCGATGGGGTAAATGGCAATCTGTAGAACAAGCCAAATATGTTTCCCTTGTCAGGATACGTATGCATAGAAATGAGAACTTCATCAGCATTACCCGGCACCGCACTTCAGCTATGGTTAAGGCTAACTTAATATTTTCTAAAAAACGTTATGTCACACTATTTCGTGAAAAAGGGATCAATGCCCTTGAAATGGTGAAAACCATTGCGCTTGGATTTGATCTTAAAGTGTTGGATTTGACGGGTAAGGGGAAACATTGGATTGAGCCCAATATTTTGCATGGTCGTTTCGATGGCACTGAAACGAGTTGGGAGTAGGTTGCTCTCGCTTTCGGGTTTTTGTTTCGGCCAATTTGGAAACGCCCACAGCCCAAAGGGCTGACAGGGTAAATGGTTGTCTTCAGAATCACGATTTATGTTTATTTGAAAAGGTCGCTGTGTGTGCCCGTATCGAGGAACAATAATGTCAATGTAGTATCGTCTTGTTGCCAAATTAAGAGCCAATCAGGTTTTATGTGACATTCCCAGCAGTTACTGTAATTTGCCAGTTAACTTATGTGATTTATATATTTTTGGTAGTTGACCATTGTTTTGAAGCAGATCTACAACTTTGGCTAAATTGTCAAGATTAAATCCTCTTTTCTTGCATCGTTTTACTGACTTCTTGAATTGATTCGTATACTTAATTTCATACATTATTTAAGACAATTGGAAATTAGGTCTTCTGCATCTTTAGCACTGTGAATATTTCCGTTTTCAGCATCCAACAAGGCTTTATCAATACCTGATTGATGTTTTTTTTCAATTTTGACAACATCTCCCATTGCTTTCATTAGTGAAATAAGATGTTTGCCGGCATTTGATTGCTCGTCAATATTTATTGTATATCGTGCCATATTGTTTTTTTTATGCAAAATTAGTGATTTTTCTACCTATTAATACGTATTTAGATTTTAAATGTTTTAGGGTATAACCAAAGCCTTACTGTTACCATCCCTGTGGCAAATTGGGAGGAGCCAGAGGCGGGAAGCCAGGAAAAATGAACCAGCTGTTACTTCTGCGACGGTTTGCACATCTTCCGCCGATGATTTTTTTCTTACATCGTATCACCGTCCAGACACGGCGGTTTTGTGGCGTTGCCACAATCCCGGGGGCAACGTCCTGGGTAAATGTCGTAATGACGGACCGAAGCCCTGAAAGGGCGTTAGCAGGGATTGCCCGGTTTTCGGTAGGTTATGCACATTCGTTGTTTTTTTGCACGGTTGTTAATATTCGTACGGTCGGTGGTTTGCGCACATTTGATGGTTTTTCGCACTATTTGCAGACAAATGCACACTGCGATGATTAATCAATCAATTAGCCTTCTAAATTTTTTATTAATGTTTTCTTAAATGAAGGACCTATTGGTATATTTTCCTGTCCAATTACAATCAAATTGCCCTTGATTAGTTCAATTTTAGAAACGACAACTATGAATGATTTATGAACTTGAATAAACTCCTTGTCAGGTAAATTTTGAAATAGGTTTTTTAAGGTTTCATGCACAGTAATTGATTTTTCCTGATAATGCACTTTAATATAATCACCTAATGCTTCTATGAACTTTATTTCACTTAATGCAATCCGATATATTTTTTTATCTGATTTAAAAAGTAAAAAACCAGAATGCTCATTCTTTTCTGTAGCCACATTTAATTTATCAGCAGCTTTATAAACAGCTTTCATAAATCGTTCGTAAGGAAAGGGTTTCAACAAATAGTCAATGGCATCCAAATTAAAACCCTGCACTGCATATTCACTATAGGCGGTTGTGAAAATTACGTAAGGAGGGTTAATTAAGCTTTTGTAAAATTGTATTCCGTCAATTTCAGGCATTTCGATATCCAAAAATATCAAATCAATATCGGCATCCACTAATGCTTTGGTTGCTTCTTGCGCATTTTTGAATGTATTTACCAGTTCCAGCAGCGGACATTGCAATATATACTTTTGCAATTGTTCTCTGGCAATTGGTTCGTCGTCAACAATAATACATCTATAAGTCATTGTAGATTATTATTTGAGCATGAAATGTTGTGACATGCTGCTTATAAACAAATTTGTGTTTTTTTGGATAAATAAGATTCAATCGTTCTTTAATGTTATTCAAACCCGACCCATTGGCAAATATTGTGTTCGTATTTGCCTTCTCCATTGAGTTACGGACATTAAATTCTATCTTTTCCTCATTTGATTCTAACGTTATTTCAATCCATGGATTTGTGTTCTTTGATGAAATTCCATGCTTAAAGCAATTTTCAACTAAAGGAAGTAAAAGTAAAGGCGCTATTGGGTTTTCTGTTTGGACATCCCATTCAAACCTGATTTTAACATTGTCTTCAATTCTTTTGCGCTGTAAACTAAGATAGTTCTCGATAAGATTAACTTCCTCTGTGATTTTCACCTGATCTTGTCTCGCCTGATATATCATAAACCTGAGGATATCAGATAACTGAACTGTTGCCTCTTCAGCTTTTTTTGAATTCTTTCCAATTAAAGAAAAAACAACATTGAGGCTATTAAACAAAAAATGGGGATTTATATGGTCCTTTAAAGACTTAAGTTCTATTTTTGTTTTTTCTTCCTCTAAACGGGCTAGTTGTGTTTGTATTTCCAATTGTCTGAACCTGTCTCTTGACATTTTCAACAACGTTGTCAAGACCATAAAAACTAAGAAAAATAAAAGAATTTCTTCATATTTATAGCTGGAAATTATGTAATAGCTCGGGAAAATCAAATCCACAATGTTGTTAAAAATCAGCTCGTTAAACAAAGCACCAATAAAAATCAGTGCAATAAAAGCTATGGAGTAAATGGCATACCTGTTTTTATGAAGCAAAAAAGGGATAAGTAATAAACGGTTTAAGTATACAGGAATGGCAAGTGAGAATACAAACAGGCTTGTATAGATATAATCGATAGTGAAATAAGAATTATCTATGGAAAAAATACTTAATAATATTGTATAACTCAACACCCAAAAGGAAAGGTGTAAAACTACAGAACTGTATATGAATTTTTTAAGCATAATCTGTTTCATTATTCTTTACGAATATAAATTTCTGGTTTTTCTTCAAAAAGGAATGGGTCATCCTCATATTTTTCGAGAAACTTCTGTAGAATGTCAGTTGGAGCCATTAAAAGTAAATGCGAATCATGCATTTTGTATTTCATTCTCAATTCCCGGGTTCCAATAAGAGATTTAATATAGTTGAAATCAAAAGCGTAGAGGCTCAAGGTATCTCCAACTCTTTTTGTCCTGCAAAATGCATGTACAGGGTAATAGCATATTTCTGCCAAATCATTATCAAAATCATGAGATTCGGGAAAAAAATCCAGATATTTATGAGCACCAATTTTTGTCAAATGAACGGCAAAGGTTGCAGTATCTTTATCATATGCGGTCCACAGATAAATTTTTTTCCTTTCTTGTTTCATGTCTTTTTTTCGCTCAATTGTCTCAATTTTAAAGGATATGGTTTTGGTCACCAGTTTCTTATTATCATTTTCATTGTACCAATTACCATTTAATCCAGGGTCGTGAATTAAATTTTCTTCATCATAAATTGGATTTAATGAGGCAATGCAACTACTCATTAACACAGCCATTAGTAGAAGGGCTAAAATTTGAATTAAGGTTTTCATAATGTGACTTTTAAATTGTTTAGTAACAAAGAAAAATGATAGTTTGAATCCTGCCAATTTTTTTCGTTGAAGCACAAATTTTTGTCGATGAAAATATCATTGATTCGGGTTTAATGCAAAATTACCCAAAGTGGCAAGTAAAGGTATCTTTTCTAATCCTATTTTTTATAGGCCTGCCAAATAACTTTTATCCAAAACCGCGTGAAACGGCTACGGATGAGTTACCGGTTAGACACGGTCTGTGTTTGCCAATGAATTTCTGGGTGTTTTTTGTTTTCGTGTAGGTAATTCGGTTACACACGCCGTGTTTTATTCATCTGTTTGGCCGTTTCCGGAAAGTTTTTATCCACCAAGTACGATGGAGGCGCTAAGCGGGATATCTCTTCGTTTGTTTTTCTAATCGGCTCTTTCAAAAAGTGCTTCTTTCAGGCGTTTTATTTGTGCGTTATTACCCATTACAAAAAGTCGGTCAGAGCAGTTGAGAATTACATCAGCCGAAGGATTGAAAATGATGGAACCATCCTCTTTGCGCATGCCAATAATATTTGCACCTGTAGTGGCACCAAGATTCATGGCGCGAATAGATTTGTTAAGATAGCATTGCGAGAGCTCTGTGCAATATAATTGTTCCAGATGCACGTTAGCTTTTTGATCGAGCAGAAGATCGATAAATTTTAGGGTAATGGGTTGTGTAACACCTTTGGCCATCCGGCTCCCGCCCATCCGGTCTGACATTATTACGTTATCGGCCCCGGCACGGCGTAATTTGAGGTCTGAGTTATCGCGTACTGCACGGCTTATTATTCGTACTTTTGGATTTATTTTACGCGCCGTAATGATGATCATTAAGTTAGCGGCATCATTGGGTAGTGTGGTGATGAGTGCCCTGGCTTTTCTCAGTCCGGCCTGATTAAGAGCCTCGTCGGCTGTGCCCAACTCCCTGATATATGGCCCGATTTTGTTTGCTCTGATATCGTTAATGCGACCTTCTTCTTTTTCTACAATCACGAAAGGTGAGTTATGTCTTTTGAGTTCTTCTACAGCCCTACCTCCGGTGCGTCCCCATCCAAAAACAATAACATGTTTGTGCATTTTATCAACTCGTTTGCGCATTTTATAGTCAAGATAATAGTTTCGAAAATTACCATCGAACAAAAAGCGGGTAAGGCTCGATAGGGCATAAGCAAAAAGTCCGAAACTCATCATAATTAGAAATGCCGTAAAAATTTGTCCGGCCGGATCCAAATCGTGACCCTCTTTGAAGCCCACGGTTGATACGGTAATTATCGTCATATAAAAAGCTTCAATAAGCGTAAACCCTTCAATTGACATAAAGCCGATAATACCGAAAACCATAATCGATATCAATAAGAGGAAAGCTATGCGTATGTTTTGCGCTCTAAGTTTCATTTTACATTTCTTTGATAATATAGCCTCCTAAGCGGCAATCGAGGCAACGGTTTTTGCTGCAATATTCATTGTATAATTCCAGATAGGCCTGCGAATCGTAGGCTGTTTCAATCTCTGCACCAACCTTCTTCCATCTTTCAATTATACGGTTTTTTTCTGCGGGCAGGACTCGCATCCATGAAAAAATTTTCTTTTGTATTTCCTGATCATCGTAGTATTTACCTACAACAAATAAGAATGGAAACACGGAATTGATTATGATATTTTCAATAGACTTAATGCCCAATGGTTTTTTAAGCTTTTTCGATTTTTTTGTAAAGGTATAGTGTGTTTCCCAAAATACTGACACATTGGCTTTGAAAACTTTGGTAACTTCTTCTATGGTTTTTGCTTGTTTTAATATCTGTGTAAATTGCGTATTCCGACTCAGTAAGTCAGATAGTTGGGCTAGTCTAATGGTTGGAAAACTCACGGGGTGCATCCGCGCAAATTTCCATATGCTGGGCTCGAGTGGTTCAAAGTTGAATCGGGTGGCGAGATGGTTGAACTCTTTTTTTAATGCTTTTTCATAGTCTGATCTGGGTGTGTTGAGTAAGCCTGCAGTGCCAAGCAGCAAAGCCTCAATACGTTGGCGGTCATTGCCGAGCGTGCGGATATGTTTCAGGTTGATTTTCCGGCTTAATTGGTCGAATGGCTGAGCGTTGGTTTTGAAGCCCATGTTTCGGCATAGCATTCGAAAAAACACCTCATCAAGGTCATTGTTTGTTTGTGCCATCATGGATGTAACCACCTCGCTTTTTCTTTGAAGGCGCTGAATGAGCAATGTTTCAACCCACATGCTGCGAATCAGCGGGTCGACCTGGGCAAACTGGTCTTCGCAGGGAATCCATTTGCGCGATTTTGACAGCGTTTTGTAATTTGATGCAAGACGTTTGTCGTAGGGTAGTTCAACAGTGGGGATAATCGTGTTGTTTTGCCGCTTTATTTCTGCATCGTTTACAGCTACCACATGTAGAATTACATTGTTGTAAGCAGCATCGTTATCGTGTCCGTGCAAAAACCAATCGCTTGAACGCACGTGAATTTCAATGCTACCGGCCCATTCGGTATCTTCAATTTTAATACGCCCGTTAAAAAAATCAGGACCGGCATCGTGGTTGTGTGCGCCGGGGGATATCAATTCTACTTTTTGACCGTCTTTGGTCTCCAGTTTTTCCTGGTCGAAAAGTTTATGTTTCCAGAGATAATGCAGAAGCTGTTCTTCCATCGCTGTTTTTTTGCATGAAATTACGAAAAAATTCGTTGTTGCGAAAAAGATAAAAAATGAATGATTGTATAAATAAAAAACGGCCGCAATGTTTTTCTTGCAGCCGCTTTAGTTGTTTCATTTTTACTGTTTCATCAAGAAATTAAAATCATCATCGGATGAAAGCTCGTAAAATTCTTCGCCATATCTGAATATGCGACAGGTATGGTCTCCTTTGTGTGTGAGTTGGCCATTTTCGTAAATAAACATGGAGCCTTCGCGCAATCCGGCCACTGTAATGTCCTGATTTACAATTAAAAATTCTTCTATGCGCTGTTGTCTTGATTCTCCACCGTGCCCCTGAGCAGTTTTGTCAAGGTAATGGGGGTTGATTTGGAAAGGGATGAGGTTCAAAGCATCGAATCCTTTTGGGTCGATGATGGGCATATCGTTCGTGGTTTTTATGCTAGGACAGGTGAGGTTTGAGCCGGCACTCCATCCTATGTATGGTGTTCCATCTTCTGTTTTTGCACGGATTTGTTCAATCAGGCCATGACGGCGCACTTCGTGTAACAAGTGCCAGGTACTTCCTCCGCCAACTACAATGGCTTTGGCGTCTTGTACAGCTTTAACGGGGTCGTTAAAATGGTGAATTGAAACCACATCGTGTCCCACTTCGTTGAAACGTGTTTTGACTTTGGCTTCGTATTCATCATAAGTCATACTAACCCCTGCATAAGGTATAAAAAGCGCTTCGACGCGTTCTTTTCCCAGGAAATCGGCAATATCGTTTTTGCAATAGTCCAGGTAGGGTTCACCTGCCATGGTTGAGTTGCTGATCAGTAATAGTCTCATAGTTTTTATTTTTGTTTAGTGAATAAATTTAATCAATTACATGTACGGTCATGGAAATATCTTTTTTGGGCCAGTTTTTTCCGTCTACCTCAACAGCAGCGATGCTGTCTACCACATCTATACCTTCGATAACCTGACCGAAAACAGTGTGCTGTCCGTCGAGGTGTGCTGCCCCGCCAACAGTTTTGTAAAGTTCTCTTTGTGATTCAGTGAATTTTATGTTGTTGGTTTTTTCTATATCGTCCAGGTCATAGTCGTTGTATTTTGTGCCGTGCACAATAAAAAAATCATACGATGATGACCGTTTGTTGGGGTTGTCTTCATAATCGCGGGTCATGGATACGGCTCCGGGTTTATGATAATAACGGTTGGGCTGCATTTCTTCAGGTATGCTGTAATAACCCACTTTCCGTTTTATTGTTCTTCGTTCATAGGCATCGGAGTCGCCACCCTGTATAATAAAGTTATTTTCTACACGATAAAACACAGTTTCATCGTAAAAATCCCGGTTGGCCAGCATAATAAAATTGGCGCGGTGGAGTGGTGTCCCATCGTAAAGTCTTATTTTAATGTCACCCTTGGTGGTTTTGAGCACCACGATATTTTCCGGATGTTTTTTGCCATAGTCCGTGAGCACCTTCACTACATTGTCGTTGGAGAGGCGAGGGAATTGTTTCTTTTTGGGTGCTTTTTTAACCTTTTTTTTCCGGGGGGTGGTGTTTTGTTTTTGGGTAACCTTATTTTTTTCCGGTTTTTCTTTGGTTTCTGATTGGCTACCGCAACTTAGAACCAGCATGGCTGGAATTAAAATGTAAAAGCTTAATTTTGTTATACGTATAATCATATTTTTCTTACTGAGCATATATATCTTTTCGGTATTTGTCTCCTTCGTCGCCTTTCATGATGGTGAGGTAATTTTCGTATCGGGTAAAAGGGATTTCATTGTTTTCAACGGCTTCTTTTACGGCGCAACCGGGTTCATGGGTATGCGTGCAATTGTGAAAGCGGCAATTTTGACCGACTTCGAAAATTTCCGGGAAAAAATGCGAGAGTTCTTCTGCGCGGTCCACTTCTACAAGTCCAAAAGACCGTATACCCGGCGTGTCGATTATGTTGGCCCCAAAATCCAGTTCGTGCATTTCTGCAAAAGTAGTGGTGTGCTTGCCTTGTTGGTGTGCCTCGGAAATATCACCTATTTTCAGGCCCAGGCCAGGTTGCAGTTGGTTAAGCAAGGTGCTTTTGCCCACACCGGATTGTCCCACAATTACACTGGTGGTATTTTTCATTTTTCCTCTTACCTGGTCCAGATTAAGACCACTGACAGCGGATATCAACATAACCGGATATCCAATTGATTCATAGAGGTACTGATAGGCTTCGGCAAGTTCTTGTTGGTCCTCATCCAGCAAATCCATTTTGTTGAAGAGAATAACAGCGGGTATTCGGTATGATTCGGCCGTAACCAAAACGCGGTCGATAAACATCAATGGTGTTTCTGGTTCAGCCATAGCGGCCAGCAAAAAAACCTGATCGATATTGGAGGCAATGATGTGCGCTTGTTTCGATAATTTGGTGGCTTTACGAATTATGTAGTTTGTACGTGGTTCAAGGTCTGTAATAACGCCTGTTGGTTCATTGGGATTTGGTTCAACCACAACAACATCGCCAACGGCTATCGGATTGGTATTGCGAATACCTTTGATGCGAAACTTGCCTCTAACGGTACAATCCATTAACTGGCCGCTTTTGAGTTTTGCTGTGTGCCAGCTTCCCGTTGTTTTTATAACGACTCCTTTCAGTTTATCCATGAAGCAAATTTATTAATTTTATTTGCAAACTCATGAGCCCACTTCGTTCGGTTCAATGGTCAATTCAACTTCATAACCATTGTATTTGCGGATATTCATAACTTTTCCTTCATCAAAAATGAGGTATTGCCCACGAATACCCATTAATTTACCCGTGAAATCAGGATCTTTATCCAAATTAATAGATTTAACTTTTAATGGATATGCTTCAACAGGGTAGTGTATGTTGGTTATTGCGTCGTCATTTTCGGCATATTGTTTCAGATCGTCTGGAAGCATCTTCAGGGCTTCGTGCCGGGCTTGTGCCAAATCAGGTTCGCCTTCTGTTTTATTGGTAAGCATGGCCCGCCAATTGGTTTTATCATTCAGGTGCTTTTTGAGTGCAACTTCTACTTGTCCGGCGAGGTTTCGGTGAGGTGTGCGGGCAAGTTTTACAGCGCTTCTGGCGCCCTGGTCAATCCAGCGTGTGGGGACCTGGGTGTGCCGGGTTACGCCTACTTTCAGCCCGCCTGAAAGGGCCAGATAAACGAAATGATCGATGAGGTCGTGGGTTTTGGCCCATTCCATATCGCGCGAAATGCCCAAATGTGCCTGGTTTTTCTCCGGGTGAATGACGCTGGGATCGGTTTGCGGTAATTTTATGAAACAAGGATAGCAATAACCCTGAAAAAATGATGTTTTTGTTTTTCTTCCACAGTTGATGCAGTGGATGTTTCCGGTATGATGAATGGTAATGGTTTTCCCGATTTGCTCATTCATATTTATTTGATGAACGTCGAGGTTCAGCGTATAATTGACAGGCTCCCTGAGTTCAGTAGCCATTTTTAAAAGATGTCCCTTCATTGGAATAAAAATTTGTATTTAAATGGACTTATGTTTGGCAGAAATTCATACGAACATAGCTGTTTTCAGTTGATTATGCAAAAAATTCACTTCAAATCGGGTAACTACTGAGCGCTGAAATTTTTCTACTATGGGGACTTGTGATTATGGCAAAATTTTACTGAAATTTGTTTTCAACAAAAATGGCATAAAACGCTATGTTTTAAGCTTGCGGATGCGATATAGCTTTTAAAATATTCCACCTTTTTTGATCGAAGGTTTAATTTGATTTGAATTAATACTAATTTTGTCACTTTAAAGCATTCGATATGGACAGTTTAGCACAAATATTTGAGACTTTTTCTGCAAAAAAGATATTCGTTGTTGGTGATGTAATGATTGACTCCTACATGTGGGGAAAAACTGAACGGATTTCTCCTGAAGCTCCGGTACCTGTAGTTTCGGTTACCGACAAAGAAAATCGTTTGGGCGGTGCAGCCAATGTGGGGTTGAACATTAAAGCCATGGGTGCTGAACCTGTATTGTGTGCCATTATTGGTGACGATGTACAGGGACAAATTTTCCGTAATTTGCTTGATAAGCGACAAATGACCGATAAAGGGTTGATGGAAACTACAGACCGGCCTACAACCGTAAAAACAAGAGTTATTGCTTCGAGCCAGCATCTTTTGCGGGTCGATGAGGAAAAAAGCGAATCCGTACCAAAAGAAACGGCCCGGCAATTTGCTAAACGTACGATAGCCCTTATGGAAAAAGAAAAGCCCGATGCTTTGGTATTTGAAGATTACGACAAAGGAAATATTACACCTGAGGTGATACAAATTATTGTAGAAAAAGCAAATGAGATGAATATTCCCGTGCTGGTTGATCCCAAGAAACGCAATTTTTTCGATTATAAAAATGTTACCCTTTTTAAGCCAAATTTTAAAGAGCTGGTAGAAGGGATGAAAATTTCAATTCAAAAAACCGATACTGAGGCCGTGGCCAACGCAGCATCTAAACTCAAGGAACAACTCAAGGCTAAATATGTTATGGTTACCCTGTCAGAGGCCGGAGTATTGCTTACCAACGGGGAAAGCCAATATACCATGCCTGCACAAAAACGCGAAATTGCAGATGTTTCGGGAGCAGGGGATACGGTAATTAGTGTGTTGGCTTGCTGTATGGCCGGGAAACTCGATGCTCAAAAAAGCACTGTTATTGCTAATATAGCAGGCGGACAGGTTTGTGAGAAAGTAGGCGTAGTTCCTGTAAACAAAGCACAGCTTTTGGCCGAGAGTGAGCTATATTTTGAAAAGCACTCCATATTTTAAATCAAAATTATAACCGGATGAAAACGCTGTGGTTTTGTTTGTTACTGCTATTTATTTTTACAACAGGCTTCGGCCAGAATAATTATCGCGACCAGATTGATGTGCAACATTATGATATCAACCTGGATATTTCCAGCCTGGGAAACTACACCCTAAGTGGTTATACCGAAATTATTTTTCGTGTGGTTGATGAGCCCCTGGAGGAGGTTGCCTTTGATTTGTACAAGTATCATATTGATTCTATTGCATTTAATGGGCAAATAATTCAGACTTATGAATATGATGATACGGTAATTATTTTTAATCCTCCGGAGCCTATTTCACCTGGCCAGAATGATACCTGTACTATTTTTTATTATGGTTATGGTTCCACAGAACCAGAAGGTGGATGGGGAGGAGTACATTTTACCAACACCATGGTTTTTAATATGGGCGTAGCACTTAATGCTGTACCTCATGGATACGGCAGAGCCTGGTTTCCCTGTATTGATAATTTCACCGACCGGGCAACATACGACTTTAATATAATTACACGGAATGATCACCGGGCTGTAGCATCAGGTCAGCTCCAGGGAGTAAGTAATTATGGCGAAGATGAACTGCTGTGGCATTGGTCTCTTAGTCAAACATCGCCAACTTACCTGGTTTCTTTTGCTGTCGGACCTTTTACCCTTAACGACACTCTTTATAGTGGAATGAATGGCGATATTCCTGTTGAATATTATGCAGTGAATCAGGACAGTTCTGCTGCAGCTACAACTTTCGCCGATGTACCTGAGATGCTGGCCCTTTTCGAAGAAAAATTTGGACCTTACCATTGGGAAAAGGCAGGATATACCGTAGTAGATTTTAACAGTGGTGCCATGGAGCATCTTACCAATATTGCCTATCCATCTTACGCATTGACAAATGATCCCGGCAATCAAACCCTTGTAGCCCATGAACTCTCGCATCATTGGTTTGGTAACCTTGTAACCTGCAACGACGCAGCTGATATGTGGCTCAACGAAGGCTGGGCAAGTTATTGTGAAGCCATTTACATGGAACATTTCCATGGTGAACGTCAATATCGCCAATATGTGAAAAATAATCAGATAAGCGTAGTCAACAGTGCTCACCAAACAGACAATGGCTACTGGGCGCTAAGCGACATGCCATATGATTTAACCTATTCCAAAACGGTTTACGACAAGGGTTCCATGGTTGTACATAACTTGCGATATTATATGGGTGATAGCCTGTTTTTTCCTGCAGTTAAGGATTATTTAGCTGTGTTTTCAGAAAATGATGCCTCCTCTGAAGTATTAAGAGACCATTTAAGCGCCCACAGCGGTGTGGATTTGACCGGATTTTTCGATAATTATGTTTTCAATGCTGGTTTTCCCCAGTATTCAATTGACTCAGTGATTTCATATGGCAGTGAAATACAAGTAACTGTTTCGCAACAGTCGGTTGGCCGGAAATTTACAGGCAACAATAATAAAGTGGCAATTGGTTTTATTGACGATACCTGGAATGTACATGAGTACTGGCTGGAATTTGACGGTTTGCACGGCAGCAAGTTTTTTAATCCGGGTTTTGAACCTGTTATGGTTGTGTTGGATCATTTCAATAAAACAGCCGGTCCTGTTTTTGATGATACCAGGATTTTGTATGATGGTAGCACCTATTATCCTTCCGGCATGGATCTTACAATAACGCCCCAAACAGTTACTGATTCTGTTTTAATTAATACAACCGAAATGTGGAAAGGCCCGGCAGAAAGCGGAGAAAATATTAACCATATTGAGGTGTTGGATTCAAAATGGTGGCGTATAACTTTCGATGCTAAAGGCGATTTTGATGCCCGCTGCCGTTTCGATTACCGGTTTTATGGAATGGATCACTTGAATTTACAGGTAGGCGACAGTCTCATGTTGGTATATCGGCCTGATGACGCATCGAAATGGCAATATGTGGAACAAACAGACTGGGGCGATATTTCTTTGGGCCATTTTACAATAGAGCACCTGGCGCCCGGAAGTTATGCCATAGCTCGCTGGAACGAAGCGTCCGCTGTGGAACAACCAAATAATACACACCAGATGAGGGCCTGGCCCAATCCTTCGAAAACGGGATTTTATATTCAAATCCCGGCTTGTACAAATTGCATCATCAAAGTGTTTAACCAACAAGGCAAACTGGTCGACGAAATTAAAAACATTACAGATTCTCAAGTGTATTATCGGGCAAAAGACATTTCTTCAGGAACTTATATTCTAAAGCTTATTAATGCCGACACTGCGGTAGATCAATGTAAAATCGTAAAAAGAAATTAATATGGCTGTTGTATACATATATGATAAGGAAGTGCATTACGCTGCAAAGGGAGAAGGTCCCGCGTTGCTATTGTTGCACGGTTATTTGGAATCGAAAGAGGTGTGGCAGGCATTTTCTTCTCAATTTGAAAATTACCGGGTTATTATGCCCGACTTACCGGGCCATGGCAGTTCTGCAGTTTTTACAGAAGTGCATACAATGGAATTTATGGCGGAGGCTGTGGCTGCCATTCTGGATAATGAAAACATTGAAAAATGTTTGATTTACGGGCATTCCATGGGTGGATATGTGGCAGAAGCCTTTGCCAGAAAATACCCGGATAGGATAAAAGCACTCGGATTAATTCATTCAACCATTTATCCCGACAACGAAGAGAAAAAGGCAAATCGCAAGCGCGAAATTGCTTTGCTGAGAGAAGGTAAGCAAAAGTTGGTGGTCTCCGGAATGCTGCCCAATATTGTGGCCAAATCAAATTTGGAGAAATTTAAGCCTGAATTGGAAAAAATAGTAACTCGTGCTTTAGCGTTTCCCGTAAATGGTATTATTGCGATACTAAATGGCATGATGCAACGACCCGGGCACGAAGTAGATCCTGAAACGCCTTTTCACCTGATCGGGAGCGACCAGGATAATTTTATTCCTGTAGCTGTTTATGAAAAAATGGCCGCCGACAACCCATCAATTTTCTTCGATATGATTGCGGGTGCCGGTCATGCTTCATTTATTGAAAAGCCCGAAACATTATTTCAAAAAATGCAACGGTTTATTGCCCAACAAGTTGATTAAGGAGGTATTAACCTTAATGTGAATCCCTTGCAAGCTAAATTATTAGCATTTTGAAATTAAAAATTAATACTTCATCAAGGTTTTATTCGTCGGAGGTTGATTTATAATAGGTGTTTACCTGATAAACGAATCAACAAATAATCAAGAACACAAAGTGGAATAAAACGAGTAACATGCGTAGGTTTCATTAGCCCAACATCGGGTATAGTTTTATTTTAACCAGTGCGATAGATCACGATTAATTAAATTACTTGTTTTTTCGATATCTTCTTTAAAAATATTTCGCAAGTAAGCACGGTCTTCTTTCGAAATATTGGGAATTTTATGGTCCTGGAAAAACAGGCGTTTAAGCTTATTTTTAGCTTTTTCGTTTAGCAATTCAGAAATTTTGTTTTTAATGCCGGTATTGACCATGAGTCGGTTTAGGTTTTTACTTTTGGGCATTAATGCGGCATTGTGCTTCTGATTGTCAATATTGGAGATTTGTTCTATTTCAAGAAAAGTACAAATTTCGTTAATTGTTTTTAAAGGGTCTTTTTTAAACTCGTCAAAGAGAATGATTTTAATTCGTTCTTTGGGGAAAGCCTCCATGTAACGTTTTATTTGCTCATAATATAAACTAAGCTCAATGAAAAGTTCAGATTTTCCCCATCCCTTTTTGTTTTGGTTTAAGTCTTTTTGGAGCGCCTTCCTGAATGGCAACTGAGTAAATCCAAACCTTACCGCCATCAGGTAGTGAGAATAGGTGCGCTCTGCGGGGTTTCTGAGGACAATAATAATTTTAGCATCCGGGTTAAATCTTTTGAGATTGCCTGCAGCTTCTTTCGAATAAAGATACGAGGTGCTGCATTCACCTATGGCTTTTTCTCCATCGGCCCACTGAAATAAATTGAGATATTGAGCTTTATCTCGTATAAAAACATTTTGTATACTGTCTCTGGGTTTATTTTGATAAAAACCTTGTGGCAGGTTATCAATATTGCGTTTGTAAATGGAGGTAAATTCGTTGGTTTTTATATCAGTTGAGAAATAATGCGGTTCTTTTACCGGGCTAAAATATAAATCGTTGTGTGTTTTGAGATACTGATAAAGCGATGTTGTGCCAGCTTTTGCAGCTCCTACTATAAAAAAATTGGGTATGTGGCTTTCCATAATCAGATACTACCGTGTTTTGTTTACATTGATAAACGGATAAGTTAAAAAACCGAATATACGGTAAATGGCCAAAACTGATGCCAAATTCCATAAAATGGTAGAAGTGGCAGTAGCAATCGCGGCTCCATTAATCCCGTATAGTGGAATTAGAATTAAATTAAGTAAAACATTGATAAAGGTACAAAGAGCAATTATATTCCGTGCGGTTTTTTGACGATTGGACATATTCAATATGTTAATGACCGATCCGGAAATGGTACTGAAAAATTGTCCAATTGCCAAAATTAAGAGCGCTGTGCGTCCTGCAGTGAAATCTTCGCCAAATATTCCCAACAAAAAAGATGGAAACAGTAAGATGGCAATTAAAATGGGAAGAGAAGTAAGGAACATCAGTAGTGTGGAATGTTTAACGAAACGCCGGAATTTTCCCATTTCATTTCGTTCAAAAAGCTCGGCAAATTTTGGCATGGCAATGCTGTTAATTGCTACCAGTATAACAGAATTTAGTGCTGCAATTTTTAATGCGGTGGCATATATTCCCACATTGGTTTCCGGCAAAAACGCACTAAGCATTATGGTATCTGTCCAATTCATCAGTAGAAAAAGCGAATTGGAAAACAGCATGGGAAGGGTCCAGTTAATTAATTGTTTGCTGGTATAGCCCTGTGCTTTATTTGTAAGGTCAGATTTGGGAAGCTTGTTCCTGAGATCAAAATAACTAATTATGCTTAATGTAACCAAAGCAATGCAAAGACTCCATATTGTACTTTCCAGGCCATAACCCTGATAATAGAAGACTACAATAAAAAGAAAAGTGATGATGTAAATTGAACCATTCTGGAAAAGAGAAAAAGACAATATTTTTTTCAGACCCTTCAGGCTTTCAGCGTGGTAATTTAGCATTACTAAAGGTATCAGCGACAAGGCGGTGAAAATAATATAGTTGCTTTTGGTGCTGGTTTCAAACAGAAGTTTACTGACAGGCTCCGACAATGCAGCTAAAAGCAAAGCAAACAGTGCAGCAATAATAAACAGCCACTTTTGTATTTTGTGAAACAAGCCTGCAATAAGCCCGCTTTTATGGCTTTCTTTATAAGCTCCCATGAACTTTACAATGGATGTATCAAAACCCATTTTGCTTATAACGGCAAGTATCATGAGTAGTGTCCAGAGTGTTTGAAACACACCAACGCCCTCAGTGCCATAATATTGGGCCATAATCCACAAAAAAAAGTAACCCACAACCACGCCCAGCACTTTAAAAAACAGAGCAATGGCACCTCCTTTAAAAAGCTCTTTCAGGTCAATGTCGTTATTTAATTTTTTGCGTAGCACTATGCAATTTTTAATGAGCTAAATTAATATTTTTATACAAACATACTGGTTTTACTTTCTTCAAACACTAAGAATACTGCCAGATTATGCAAAATTGGATAAATAAAAGAACGAAATCGCAGCAATTTTATATTTTTAACTTTATTTTGAGCATTCGTATATCGCTTGTAACTTCACACAATTATTTTGAAAAAACGTACTATCAATAATGTAAACATATGAATTACAAACGCACAAACATTATCGCCGGGTGGTTCGCTTTTGCCATAGCCGCCATAGTTTACCTTCTGTCCATTCCACCAACTACCAGTTTTTGGGACACAGGAGAATTTATTGCCACGGCTTATAAGCTGGAGGTTAGCCACTCCCCAGGTTCACCGCTTTTTATGATTATAGCAAGATTTTTTACATTATTTTCAGAGCCCGTTGATGCTGCTCTAATGGTCAACGCCATGTCTGGACTGGCAAGTGCGCTGACCATAATGTTTCTTTTCTGGACCATTACGCACCTGGCCCGTAAAATAATCATGCAACGTGGAGAAATGACCGATGGCCGGCAATGGGCTATAATTGGAGCAGGATTGGTTGGTGCTTTTGCCTACATGTTTACAGACACTTTTTGGTTTTCGGCTGTAGAGGGTGAGGTCTATGCGCTGTCATCCTTGTTTACAGCAGTGGTGTTTTGGGCAATTCTGAAATGGGAAAATGTGGCTGATGAACCATATGCCAACAGGTGGTTAATTCTGATTGCCTATTTGGTTGGACTTTCAATTGGAGTACACTTGCTAAACCTCTTGGCTATACCCGCCATTGTGTTTGTATTTTATTTCAAAAAGTATAAACCAACACGATTAGGTGTATTAGCTGCTGCATCAATATCTGTACTTATCCTGGGATTCATTATGTACTTTTTAATTCCTTATACAGTAGAAATAGCCAGTTACTTAGACCGACTTTTTGTCAATGGATTTGGCATGCCATTTAATTCAGGGGCGATATTCTTTGCAGCTGCATTATTGGCAGCATTAATTTATGGTATTTGGTATAGTCACAAAAAAGGAAAAGTCATTGCCAACACCATAATACTTGGAGTTACGGTTATCTTGATTGGGTATTCTTCTTATGCAATGACGGTAATACGCTCAAATGCAAACCCGCCAATGGACCAAAACGACCCTGAAGACCTTTTTTCTTTATTATCTTATTTAAACAGAGAGCAATATGGCGACAGACCTTTGTTTTACGGACGATATTATTCCGCTCCGGTAGTAGATTCAAAAGAAAAGTATTCTTACCGAAAAGCAGATAACCGTTATGAGAAATATAGCAAAGGACTTTCATACACATATGATGAAGATTTTTCTACCTTTTTTCCTCGTATGTACAGTGGCGATCGCTCGCATGTGAGGGAATACGAAAAATGGGGGCAGGTCGAAGGCACAAAAATTCAGGATAGCCAGGGAGAAACCCGGGTTAAACCAACATTTGGCGAAAATCTGAGGTTCTTTTTTTCTTATCAGGTCGGTTTTATGTATGGACGGTATTTTATGTGGAATTTTGTAGGCAGGCAAAATGATGTGCAGGGCCATGGCGAAATCAGCCATGGAAATTGGTTGTCCGGAATACCCTTTATTGACAAAGCCCGCCTGGGCGTCCAGGAAGATTTGCCCGATTACTGGAAAAATCACAATGCCCGCAACACCTATTTCTTTTTACCACTACTACTGGGATTGATAGGTCTGCTTTATCATTACAACAAACAAAGGAAAGATTTTTGGGTGATATTGATGCTTTTTGTGCTTACAGGCATTGCCGTTGTGGTATACTTAAATCAAAACCCGCTTCAACCCCGTGAGCGCGATTATGCATATGCAGGTTCGTTTTATGCTTTTGCTGTATGGATTGGTCTTGGCGTGCTTGCTATTTATGACGCTTTACGTAAACCGATTGGGCAAAAAGCTTCAGCTATTGTAGCAACTACAGTCTGCCTTATTGCTGTACCCGGAGTTTTAGGCAGCGAAAACTGGGACGACCACGATCGATCGGGTCGGTATACGGCGCGCGATTTTGCTTATAATTACCTGAACACCTGCGATGAAGATGGTATACTTTTTACCAACGGCGATAACGACACCTTTCCACTTTGGTACCTTCAGGAAGTAGAAGAGGAGCGCACAGATGTACGTATAATCTGTTTGCCATACCTGAGCACCGATTGGTACATTAACCAGATGAGGCGCCAGGTTTACGAATCTGAACCGGTTCCGTTTAATATGGACCGGGAAAAGTATGCACAAGGTAATCGCGATGTAATTTTTGTGCGTAACAGGCCCGATTTGTATCTGAATGAAAGGTATGATGCTAATAAACAAGAATTCGAAGAACGGTTTAATAAAATTATGTACACGCTCCGTGATATTCTTAAACAAGGAAAATTCGATACCATGGAACCCAAAACGTGGGAAAGGCTTGCGAACACAAACAAAATTAAACCACTACAGGCCGCTTCGCTCATAAAAAGGCTTACTAATGAGGGTTTTGCAAAAAAGTATGCGGTAGATATTGATGCCATCAACTCTTTGCAAAAAACAACTGAAAAATTCACAGGAGATTTAGGCAAGGCGCCTATGCCACTTAAGCTGGCGATGGAATTTGTAGCAAGCGACGAGAGCAGCACAAAATTAAGTTCATACGATGGTTCAACAGAAGATTATATCCCGGCAAAGAAATTTGTAATTCCTGTTGACAAACAAAAGGTGATAAATAACGGCACAGTTCAACCTGAGGATACCGCGCTAATTGTAGATCGCTTAGTTTTTAGCATTAAAGCCAATATGCTGATGAAAAGCGATATGATGATACTTGATTTATTGGCAAACAATGATTGGGAAAGGCCCATATATTTCTCCAGCATTGGTCGCGGAACTTTTAGTAGTTTGCAAAAGTATGCACAGCAGGAGGGCTTTGCGTTCCGAATAGTTCCAATAAAAAATAATTCAGGAAACTTAGGCAGAATCAATGCCGAACTCCTTTACGATAATTTTTTCAATAAGTTTATGTACAGGAACCTCGACAATCCTGATGTACACCTTGGCTGGACCAATCGCCGTACAATGAGTGTTGTAAGCTTAAGAAGAAAAATGGGGCAGTTGGCGCATGAACTGATTAGCAAAGGTAAAAATGAAAAAGCCATCAAAACAGTCAATAATACTTTTGAAATTTTGCCTTTGGTGCGTCAGCCCCTCGATTATATGGAAATGGATTTGTTAAGCGCTTATTACAGGGCAGGTGCTATAGACAAAGGTAATGAATTAATCAGGAAAGTTTTTAATCAAACTTATGGCGAATTAGATTATTATTTAAAAGACGATCCATTAATAGATATGGGTTATGGCCAGGACCAGCAAATTGCGGTGGCTAAAATGCACACGATAACAAATCAATTGAGAAAATTCGCTCAGAAGGCGCTTCAGAAAGAACTTCAGGAGCGTATCGTCGGGTTATTAAAGACAAAATCAAGTATTGTGTCAGAAATTGAGGGATATTCCAATCACCAGAGACAATTAATGAGCACATTTTTTGCGCTCGATGAATCAACAGTTCAACAATGGTTTCAAAACCTCAAACCTGAAGACCGCAAGTTTATTACGGATATTAACAGGCTGGACAGACAACAGATAAAGATTTTACAACTTTATATGAGTTGGGTCAATATTTAAAAACACAAAAGCCGGCCCAGTGATGGGCCGGCTTTCATATTAAATTTGGCTTTTACCAACGACAGCTTCCGTCTCTGTGTCTCATTCCGCTACCATTGCCAGCACCAGAACCTTTTCCTCCGCCTCTGTGAAAACCATCTCCTTTGCGTCCATGGCCGGGGCCAAATCCACGTTGACCAAAACGTTTTCCGTGACTATTGAACCAGACTTTTTGTTCATCTGTTAACTGCTTACGCACATCCATCCTGTGATGATTTGCTGCTTTTTGCATTTCCGTTCTAATTTTTCCCATTGCTTCAATTTTGTTGTCAATGGCTTCTCCATCTGGGTTATCACTAACCTGAAGCTTTTGCATTTCAGCCTTTAATATCATCAAATCAGCCCGGTAGTTTTTCATTTGATTCCAGTGCTCAGTCCTGAGGGCTTCAATTTTTGATTCCTGCTCCTCTGTTAAATCCGGAATAGCGCATTGAGTGCGGGACATTGGGGTATTTTGGCTGTTATTCCTCTGGCCTCGTTGTGCCTGTACCAGTGTCATGCTTGCCAATAGAATTAGTCCTGCTAAAAATGTTACCTTTTTCATAGTATTCAAATTTTTAAGTTTGTTTGCCTCTTGGATATACATTTTTAACGAAGGTTTAATTTGCCCGACTGTTTTTTCTGAAACTTTTATAACTTAGTAGCCTATAGACCTTATGTTTCTTAACTAAAACAAGGCTTTTCATGGTATTAAAAAAAACAGTATTTTTATTTTTTGGCTTGTTTCTGTTTTTATTTACAGACCTTCAGGGCCAGTATGTAGACAGAAAAGCTCATTCCTACCCTAAAAAGTTTGCATTGGATAGTAACTTGATGCAGGAGCCATGGAAACATACAACCTTTAAGAAAAAAGACTCTGTTTATCAAACAATAATTTTTAATAGTGTAGTTCACGATGCTTTAATAAAAAAACAAACACCACTTTATGCAATTGAATTAAACCCTGAATTACTGTTGGCTGCTGCAGCCGAAAACCAAACCAGTAAAAATTATTTTGTATCAGGTGGAGGCGGCAGGTTAAACTACCAGCACACACAAAATTTTGTATTTAATGCGAGTTTTGTTGCTTTCAGACAAAGTGGAATCATAACAGATTCAATCCGTACATCCAATAATTTATTGGAGGATGTGTTTTACAGCGAATCAACCCAGGATGGCTATAAGGCCCTTGATTTGCGGGTTAATGCGCTATATAAACTATCAAAGTTTTTTAAAGTTGGGTTTGGTATTGACAACCATTTTACCGGTGATGGATATCATTCTGTTATACAGGGCAATAATGTACCACCGTATCCATATGCGAAACTTTCCACATCGTTTTGGAAAATCGATTATACCGTTGGGTATCATTTTTTAAAAGATGTTGCCTGGCCAGATTTATCGGACACCTACAGGAAATACATGACCACTCATCAGTTGAATATTAAGTTACATCCCCGTTTTCATGTTTATGCCTGGGAGGCCATTGTGTGGAAACAAGAAGATACCATAACCCAACGAAACTATGACATGAGTTATTTAAACCCTGTAATTTTCTTTAGGCCTGTGGAGTTTCAATTGGGCTCCCCATCACCTGACAATGTGTTATTGGGTATTGGGTTTAGATGGCAACCTTTTAATTGGATGAGGGTTTATGGGCAAGCCATGGTTGATGAGTTTTACCTGAAAGAAATTACTGCACGCAATGGCTGGTGGGCCAATAAGTATGCATTTCAGTTAGGGGTGAACAGTACTTTTAGCAGAGGAAATCATTGTTTTCAGATGAGGGGTGAGTTTAATATGGCCAGACCATTTACTTATTCTTATATAGGTTCAATGCAAAACTATGGAACCCGCTATACACCATTGGCACATCCCTTGGGAGCCAATTTTGGCGAAGTTCTATCAACGGTAAGGTGGCAATGGAAGGGGTTAGGAGCATTTGCCAGAGTATCTTATGCTCAAGTAGGTCAAAACGGGGAGGTGAATTACGGGCAGCACATCTATCGTTCTTATACAGACAGGGAGGCAGAATACGGGCACAACTGGCTGCAGGGAAATTTAAAAAGTGGTGTAGCAGCTGATTTTCGGTTGATGTATACCATTAACCCTGAAATGAACCTTAAACTTTCGCTTGGTGTACGAAAAATGCCAGCTTTCTATGCAAATCAAAATGACCTGGAGGAGATATATTTGAGATTGAGCACTTTTTTGTCTCCACAAATGAAACAACTTTATCAGACCAAATAAAAACAGCCCAAAACCAGCAGGTAATGGGCTGTTTCTTAAAACAAACTGGTACTATTTAATATTAAGATTCTTTTTTATGTTTTTGGGTATGGCATCTTTATGCACCACAATGCTCATGGTTTTGTAACGGATAAATGCTTTTGAAGCGTAAAAATATCCTTTGTACTTATTATCGGTGTTCCATGAGTTCTTTACCTTGTAATATTCCTTACCGTTTTGGTCTTTAGTAAGCCCAATAATGTGCATTCCGTGATCATCGGTTGTTTTGTATTTGTCGAATCCCTTTTGACGCATTTCCTGGGTAATGGTTTTTTCAGGAACGGGCCCGTCAAAGCTATACATGCGATTTTGGCGTTCATCATCTGACATCTCTTCCCATTTTTCTTTTTCACTGCCAGCCAGCTCTTCAACATCAGTTTCGGGCACAATGGCTACTCCATTGCGCCATGAAAAACCTTTTTCGCTTACATCAGCAGCCCAGCCAATAGAATAGCCATTTTCGATTGCGTTGTCCATAATGTCAACAAGCTCATCCAGTTTTACGTTATTGAATTTTTGCCAGGACCAGTTGTCAGGCACTTCAAGAATAAATTTTTCATGAAACGGATGGTGGGTGTAAGATGTCAAATACACATAGTCATCGGGGTTAAGGTCTATGTTTTTTTCGGTAAACTCTTTGGGTGTATAAGTTTTACCTTCGTAGTTAAATTTTTCGGGAACTTCTCCCAGGTAAGCATCCAAAATGCCATTAAAACCATCGTGCCAGGCAGTTGTAAGTTTACGGTTTTTGTTCTCAATAACGGCTTCCACATATTCACTGAGCACATTGTCTAACTCGCCATGCACATGGCTTTTTTCTCCGTAGTTCATTCCCGGATAAGCTTTTTCAGGAACCAGCCCGTATTTTACCATTATATCAATGGGGTCGTTCAGTGCGCCACCACCACCAAAGTTAAAATGGCCGTGCATACGTACATGTCGTTTTGCTTTTTCAGAATAGACGTGACGAACTACCCACATTTCTGATAAATCGAGGACAGGTCCTCCCTGGCGAATCACTTCAGATTCAAGGAAAGATAATGTGGAAAAACTCCAGCATGTACCACTTCTGTATTGATCTTTTACGGGCGAAGCTTTTACTTCTTTGATGGTTTTGAAATGATAACCTTCCTTTTTTGCCTTTTTTTCTTCTTGAGCTGTAACGGAGCCTACAAAGAACAATGCAAGTATTAGCAAAGATAAATTTTTCATAATTAATGCTTTAAGTAAATTTATGCTTTTAAATTTTAGCGAAATGTATAAAAAATATAAATAATGCACACTTTCTGACTTAACAGAATGGCACCATAAACCTAAAAGGGTTGTAAATCAGTATTTTATTGGAAATTGGTTTTTGGTCAGAGTATATAAAATTGTATCAAAACAGGATAGGGGTGTACGTATATGGACAAGTTTTTTGGGCTGTTGCCTGCAATAAATACTTTTATTAATTTCAACAGAAAAATAATAAATATGTCTCGCATTGCAATTATATGGCTATTATTGGTTTTATTCTTTGGCTTTGGCAATGTACACGGACAATACTCTAAAGTGGGTTATAAATTTGAAAATAAAATAAAAGCGCCGCGCGTTCGGCGTCCCATTGCACATGAACTGATGCTCGATCCACAAGAACGCTATCTAATTGTCACTTATAGCAGCCACCCAACAGTTGTGGTACTTTATGAAACAGAAAATTGGACATCGAAAGCTACCTATCAAATCCCCAGGTGGTTCGATCTGAGCAACAGTTTTATGGGTCCGGAGGGAAAATTTTTATATCTCGATTTTGAGCGGTATTCTTCAAAATACCGACGAATTAATTTGGAAACAAACCACATTGATACCATCGAGTGCTATGAAACACCCCGTGGATGTGTGCCAAAAGAGGGAGGTGTTGCCCAAAAAGAAGTTTATTCCAACAACAAAAATTATTATATTGTTATCAACAAAAGAAATCGTCGCGATATTCTTGTATTTAGAAAAGAAGAATCACAATACTAACTTAAACATTATATTATGAAGTATTTACTCTTGTTCTTTGCGCTGCTGGCCACTTTTAGTGTACAAGCAGATGAAATTCGTAAAGCCATTGAATCGGAACATCTTGAAAAAACTTACCAGGATTATCACAAAGTGTTGGTTTTTGATTCTATCTCGGCTGATGTAAAAGAATCAGGACTGAGTTATGTAACCCGCAAGCAACTGTTTTATGCCATCGATGAGCATGGCGCAGGAGACTTGAATAAAGTTACCTATAACTATGATCCACTATCAGCATGGGTTGAAATTAAAAAAGCAGTTATTTATCGTAAAGATGGCACAAAAGAAGTGCTGGATACAACGCATTTTTACGACTATCCCCAGCCGGCTCGCATGATTTACTGGGGAGCCCGACAAAAAATGATTGAAGCCGGTAAATTAAACCCGGGTGATGCGCTATATGTGGAACTATTCAGAAAAGGATTTACCTATGCACTCCTGCAGGATGGAGGTGATGACGATAAATACATACCACCAATGCGCGGGCACTATTACGACATTGTGCGGTTTTTTGAATCTTTCCCTATACACCTGAAAGTGTTCGAAACCGCAATACCAAAGTCCAAAGAGGTTCAATACAAAACTTTTAATGCTGATTTTGAGGTAACAACCGAAAAAAAAGAAAAACAAAATTTTACTTTTAAACTTGAGAAAAGTATGCCTGTTAAGCGTGAACCTAATATGGTAGGCATGGATAATGTAGGCCCCAAAGTTCTTATAACTACCAGTCCCGATTGGGAAGCTAAATCAACCTGGTTTTATGGTGTAAACGAGGATTTTGGCAGTTTCGAAAGCACACCCGAGATAGACGCCAAAGTCAATGAGATTTTAGAGGGTGCAACTTCGGAGCTCGACAGCATTGCACGTCTCACACATTGGGTGGCAGATGAAATTCGCTATTCCGGAATTTCAATGGGCGAAGGTGAAGGATACACCCTGCATACCGGTGATATGACTTTTACCGATCGTTGTGGTGTATGTAAAGACAAAGCAGGTATGCTGATTACCATGTTGCGCGCTGCCGGCTTTGAATCCTATGCAGCCATGACCATGGCAGGTTCGCGTATTGAGGACATCCCTGCAGATCAGTTTAATCACTCAATCACTGTAGTAAAACGTCGCAGCGGCGAATACCAGCTGCTAGACCCAACATGGGTGCCATTCGTAAGGGAGTTGTGGTCGAGCCGGGAGCAACAGCAAAATTATTTAATGGGGTTGCCCGAGGGTGCCGATTTGATGATTACAGATGTTTCAGAACCGGAAAATCATTACCTGAAAATCACCAATGATGCAAAGATCGACGAGGAAGGAAATCTTAAAGGCACACTTCATGTAACCGCCGAAGGACAATCGGATGCTTCTTTAAGAAGTATTTTCACCCGTAACTATAAATCTCAATGGGACGACCTTTTAGATGCTGAATTGCAGCGAATATTTCCGCAAGCAAAAATTTCAAATATAACCAAAACCGATCCATACAAATACATAGAGCAACCCGCATCAATTGTATATGAATATACCATTCCTGACTTTGCAATTGTGCATGAGGATAAGTATATTTTCAATGCCTTGTCCAACCAGGGATTTATGGAACACAACAGATTTGGACAACGATTAAATACGTCCCTTGAAAAGCGAGATTTCGATTATCGAATTGGAAGCTCACAAAGAGTAGAAATTGAAGAAAACTTTGAGCTGCCATCCAAAATTAAAGATTTAACAGCACCGCAAACCCAGAAAAAAGATGCTGGCATTGCCAACATGAAAGCTGCATGGGACAAATCGAAAAACAATGCCGAGTTCACCATGATTACAAGTTTTAATAAAAGGGTATTTAAGAAAGAAACATGGCCCGGGATGAAAGAAGTGCTTGAATCAATAAATTTATTCGAAAACAAACCAGTTGTAATTGAAACCAAATAGAAAGGAATAATTATGAAAATTTTAACGGTTATTATATCATTGCTGTTGAGCATGAGTCTATGGGCTCAGGATAGCGATGCTACTTATCTGAAACTGCATAAAACCTACACTCTAAATGAGGATGGTTCTTATAAACTTACGTATCAACACAAACTTAAATATCATACCTATCTCTCTTTTCACCGGAAATATGGTGAAACCTTTGTGGTTTATGATCCTGATTACCAAAAAGTAAACGTTTTGAAGAGTCAAACAACCATGGCCGATGGAAAAGTAGTTAAGGCACCTGATAATGCCTTCAATGAGGTTTTGCCAGGGTTTGCAGCAGGCTCGGGCAGCTATAATAAATTGAGGGAGTTGGTTATTACACATACAGGTCTTGAACGTGAAGCTGTTGTCGATCTTAAATATGAAGTGATCTCAGAAAAAACACCACTAAATCTTTTTGCGGGTTCTGAGCCTCTGCTTTACTCATCACCGGTTAAAGAGTTGCAATTAACGTTTAAGGTTCCGAAAAACCGGGAACTTGTTTTTAGCGGAGAGCAGGGAGAAAAGGTATACAACGAAACGGATGAACACAAAGTTTATACATTCACCTATAATAACTTACAGGCCTATCCAAAGGCCTCTTTAGCAGCCAAAGATCAGAAGCGGGTGCTTATCTATAATGAAGGGAAAAATCTGGCCGATCAACTCATGGAAATAGTCAAAGGTAAGGCGCTTCCAATGGATTATAGAGAAGACTACTCTCCTGCTATGGAGGAAAACATGGATGAAGTAATGAAAATTCATCGCGGTATTGTAAAAGATATGAAAACCATTTTTGTACCCATGAAATTTCAGGAGTTTCCTGTACAAGACGCGAATGCAACTGAACTGACACATTCGGGCACACCCCTCGAAAAAGCCTTATTGTTGAAAGCATTATATCTTGGAGAAAAAATACCGGCACGTATTGTATTTTCAATTCCTGTGGAGCAATTTAACCCCGGGGTTTCTAACATAGAAAACATTACTAACGTTTACGTGATGGTTCCCACAGTTCAAAGTGATCCCTTGCTGCTTTCACCTTATCACATACCCGCAGCTAATCCATTGTTTAAAAATTATAATGATGCTTTAGTGGCCGTTGATGCCAATGGAAATTTAATCAGACTCAACCCGGAAACAACAAACAGGGCCGAGTTTGATATCAATATGAATGTTGGCGAAGATTTTAGTGAAGCACAGTACAAAGGAAAAGCAAGGGGTGTTTTTGCAGGATGGCCTGGTGCAAATTTTGAAGCGAAACAGCTATTTACCAACTATATTAAGGAAATTGAAAATGACGTAGTTATAGAAGGTCCCGCAACAGTTACATTTCAGGGCAGAATGATAACCGAACATCAACAGGTAGAAGAATATTTGCTTTTTGCATTACCGGTATTCAAAAATGGAGCATATGCATTTATTCAGGAATTTTTGCCATCAGAAGGAAATTATGCTGTGGAGTTTGGATATCCTTTACATGAAATATACAGATATACAATACATATGGAAAACGGTCAAAAAATTGTTAATCAACCTGAGCCAATAAACATTAGTAACCAGTTTTTCGACATTACATATAGCACATCAAAAACAGAAAGCGGGCTTCAGATTGTGCTCGATATAAACATAAAAGCTGCTGTAATACCTGCATCAAAATATAAAACCCTTCAGGAGGCCTTTGTGCAGCTGAAGAAAGAATCATCAAGAAAAATAACCATTAAAACAAATTAGGCAAAAACGCACCTTTGTTAATAATATGTTATATCCGGGCTTGTAAAACTTTACAAGCCCTTTTTTTTGATAGAATGTGTTAATTTTACACATACTACTAACTAAAACAGCATTACTATGAAAAAAACTCTAAAGATTGCTTTTTTGTTATCAATGGCCTATATTTTTATTGGCTGTCAACCTCAAACTTTAATTGTGGGTAGAAGTACAATGAATCCTGTGTTTTTTAATCAATTGGATTTGAAACGCGAACATTATGAGATTCTTAAAACAATTACAGCTCAGGCAAAGCTTACAATTACAGAAACCATGAGCGGATTAAAGATTGTGGAAGAAAATAATGAATTTGAAGCCGTCATTAATGGAAGCAAGGTTGATGTGAAAAGCGGTGTGCTAAAATTTGGATATCTGGCCAATGACATTGGAACTACATCAAGAGTTACATCAAGTCCCGGATTAATTAAAGCAAAACAATCTGTACAAACATATGTGCCCAATGATCCCGAAACCATCGCACGCAGACTGGCCAAATACAGGTTGATAAACGAGGCTAAAGCAATGGGTGGAGATGGCGTGATAGAGCCTGTTATTGCTTCAGACATTGCTGTCGTGAATAAGAAAACCACGGTCATTAAAACAACTATTGCAGCAAAAATTATTGTTTTAAAAACAGATCGTTAGCAAAAAGTAAAGGAGGCCGTGTAAAAATGATTTTTTCATCTTTACAAATAGCCGGGATGAAGTGTTTTCAGATAGTCAACAAGAACCAGGATGACTTCGTTAAGATTACTCTTCGTGCTGTGTTTCTTTAAAATACTGTTTCTGGCACCTTTTAGACGGCCTCTTTTATTTTTCACCCGGTTTTTTAACTAATCTTAAAGAAATGAAGCTTAACACACCAATATTTATGCTGATATGCATGCTGGCATTCAACATCATCAATGCTCAAAATGTAACAGTGCGACTGCAAGGTGTTGATGGAATTACTAAAATCCCAGGTGATGTGGATCATAAACAACCACTAAATCTAACGATTGATGTTAATATAAAAACCCATAATAATCTATTGAACAGGTATGATGCGAACCCTGTTTTTTCACCAGCCTTACAACCCAGTATTGATGTGACAAGGTTTATCAAATACCAATTAAATAGTTTTTTTGCCAATAATAACATTCTAATTACTACCCAATCACCATATGCCCTTAATATTCTGATTGACCAGTTTGAGGTTAACTATTTGTCAGGAAGCGGCTGGACCGGCTCAGTTAAAGTTGATGTAGCCCTAAAGAATCAAAATAGGTTACTTTATGAGCAGTCAACCATGGGTTTTAAAAAGGTAAAAGATAGCCCTGAAAACTATCAGCAAGGAGCAAATGCCGTGGTAAAAGCATTTCATCAGGCCGTTAATGATGTAAACTGGAAAGATTTGATGAGCAAACTCGAGCCTGTCGAATTTAAAGACACAATCCATTCTGATCCAGAGCCCTATGATGCCAGCGCAAGAAAGCAGACGAAAAATCAGGCTGTTGTTACTTCTGATATTGATACCCAAATACCCAAGGCACAACAAACCAGAAAACATACTTTCGCCGTAATTATTGGTAATGAAAAGTACGATAATGAAATACCCGTAAAATATGCTGAAAACGATGCGCGCGTTTTTCATCAATATGTAACACAAACATTAGGTGTGCCCGAAAAACAAGCACACCTTGTATTGAATGCAACGTATGGCAAAATACTGGGAGAACTCGACTGGCTTGCCAGCGTAACGAAGGTTTTTGGTGATAAGGCTAAAATAATATTTTATTATGCTGGACATGGCATGCCCGAAGAAAGCACAAAAAAGACTTTTCTTTTGCCAATTGATGGAAATGCCTCACAGGTGCGAACAGCTATCTCTACAAGGGAAATTTATAAAACCCTTTCGCAATATGCTGCCATGCGGGTCCTGGTTTTTTTCGACGCTTGTTTTAGTGGTGCTGCAAGGGATGGAATGCTGGCTTCGGGTCGTGGTGTACGAATCAAACCCAAAGAAGAACATATCGAAGGAAATCTGATTGTTTTTTCCGCGGTTTCCGGTGAAGAAACCGCACATCCTTTTGACGAGCAATATCACGGTTTATTTTCATATTTTTTAATGAAAAAACTACAACAAACCCAAGGCATGGTTACCCTGGGAGACTTGTATGATTACGTTAGACAAAATGTAATGCAAAAGTCTGTGATAAATCGCAAAGAACAAAACCCTAAAGTTAATGTGAGCCCCGGGCTTTTTCAAACATGGAAACAGATAAACCTGTAAATGAAAAAATAAAAATTGTATGTGTCCAGACCAGACAAAAACAAGATGTTTTGTTTCATTAACACTTCCCCACGAATTTATTCAAGAAATAATACAGGTTCAGCAACAAATAAAGCAAGCCAACCTAATTGGAGGAAAATTTACCGAAAAAGAAAATATACATCTCACATTAAAGTTTTTAGGAGAAATCAGCTCTAATACCATTCATCAGGTAGATGAGGCATTGCATCAGGTTTGTTTTGAGCCTTTTCCTGTTAAGTTAGGAGAAACAGGTGTCTTCAGTAAACGACACATCAGAATAATCTGGATGCATTTGCTCGGTGCTGATTCAATTCAGAAAAAAGTGGACCTGGCCCTGAAAGAGCACTTTAAGCCGGAAGAGCGGTTTATGAGTCATATTACTATGGCTCGTGTGAAATATCTGAAATCAGAGAAAAAACACATACTTGATTTTTTGGAACAGATCTCCGGCTCAACCCGGGAAAAAGTTATCAATAGCTTTACTTTAAAAAAATCGACACTCACCCCAAAAGGACCAATTTACGAAACACTTAAAACATACCGGGTAAAATAATTGTTTTTTAACTTGTTGTTTTATAGCCTTTAGGCTTAATGGGTTAAAAAAACTTAAATTTAAGCTTAAATTTTATTTGGAATGTAAAAATATATCTTCTACTTTTGCACCCGCTTTGATAGAAAAAGCGCAGATAATTGAAGGAGATAGAGCATGGAGATTAGATGGATTAGGAGGGGCTGAGGCGATTAAAAAAAAGTTTAAAAAAACTTTAAAAAATGTTGTCAGCGGAATAAATTAGCTTTATCTTTGCAGCCCGCAAAAGAAGGAATTGAAGGGAAAGGAGCGGGAAATGATCTTTGAAAATATTAGGTAGCAAACCCTGTAAGGTAGGATCGGT
>NZ_JBSRDC010000005.1:0-76401 GCF_055145285.1 Salinivirga sp.
GCGCATGATCCGATCCCCTTCCGATAAAACTTGCTGGTTTCCATGAGGTAATGTTGCAAGATAGCAGGCCATTATATTTTCTTTAAGTTCTGTAACGTATTTCTCAGCCGCCATCAACCTGGAATAAGATGCACTGAAACTGGTTTTATTGGTAAGATTCTCGAAACCATCCCCGGCACGCTGGCTCATAAAATGTTTATCATCTGCATTTAACAGTTGAGATTTAACCTGCCTAACGGACTCTTTAGCAAGCCCGAAGCGCTGAGTCTCCTTTTCATCAACATTCGCATATTGCAATTGATTTATTGATTCTATAAATTCCTGGTGTACCTGAAATTCTTTTTCCAAAGAAATATTTTCCTGAATTAAATCTTTCGAAAAATCGATAACAAGAAAGGCATTGCTAATACCCAAATAAGCCATAAAAAACAGAATAATAATGGTTTGTTGCAGTGTAATCAGCTTATATTTCCGTGTATACCACAACAGCGTGGGAATAAACACCACAAAAGGAAATGGAAAAGCAATAAGCATAAGAATTTCTGTCCCCTGCCAGCCCATCACTTTAAACAAAACAGCAATAAAGTGAATTAAAACAGTGAGCAACACAATACTATGAAAAATTACAGTAGGTGGTTTAACTGCTTTATAATTATTAATAAGTGCAAGCGGAACAAAAACAAGGGCAAGTAATACAAGGCCTGCAACGAGTGCGACACCTGCTCCGGGCCAATGAAGTGCTTTGGCCAGTGAACCTGCTCCAACGAGAATGATGGAGAGTATACCTGTAATTTGAGCTGTTTTTTTCATAACGACTGTTTTTGAGGTGAAACATCTTCTGCAGCAGTGTGTATTTCAGCATCAAGCATTACTGACTGAAAGGCAGACTCCATAATAAGCAATTTTTGTTGTAAAAGTGTGAGATATTCAAGCGTGTAAGCCAACGAATTAGAAAAGTGGTAGGTTGGCCAGGTATCCTCTGCAACATCATTATAAAATTCTTCTATTATGGGATTCAAATTGTGTGCAGGCAAAAGCGCATCCATATCTTTCAAATATTGCTTAAGCTCCTCCTGAAGGGCATAACCCTCACCACTACCGGCGTCCTGGTCAAGCATGTATTTTCTTACCAAATCATGACCAAAGGGTGTTTTTAAATAATACAACAACGGTTTTGCGTTTAAACCCGCCTCGGGCCTTACGCCTGAGTCAAACATTACAAGGTCGCTCTTAAGCCCGTCAATTGTCTCTAAAACCGAGGCTGTAGCAGTATGTAGCTTTTGAGCTTTCGTGGCATCTGAGAATTGATTCTTTTCAAGAAATAAACTGTTTGATTTGCTTAATAATTTATTCCCATGCAACAATTCACTGAATTGGCCATTGTAGCTTTGGCTCAAATTGCGGGAAACCTTCACAGAAATGAGGTTTACAGATAAAATAAGCCAGGCCACCCCCAGCACAAGCATAATAAATCGACCTGTGATATAGGTCTTGCTTTTCAAAATATGCGTACCGTAAAGCGGCACAGCAATAAGAAACAAAATAACATTACCTGCCACCAATAAAATGGCAGCACCGGGCCAGTGCATGAGTTTGAAAAGATAACCAGCGGCAAGAATACCAGCAGCCAAAAAAGCAATAATTATGGATGCTTTATGAAGCCTATCGCTGACATTACGTATGCTTTGTGCAAGCAAGGCAGGTAAAAACAAAGCAATCAGCATAAACTCACCTACAACAAGCAAAATCCCTGATGCCGGCCAATGCTGAACCTTAAACAGCACGCCGAGCGTAAAAGCAAAAGCGGCAATAAATCCGGTCAGGTAAGTCAGTACGTTTTTATTACTACGGGTCTCTTTGTAGAGCACATATACCGAAGTAGGCAGAAAAACCAGGCACAGAGTTAAAAAACCCAGTACTAACAACACACCGGCACCGGGCCAGTGGAAGACTTTAAACAGGGAGCCAAATCCCATTAAAACCGGCGCAATGAGTCCGGTTGCTTTCATTGTGTTTTTCATAATTCTATAAGTTTTATCGATTAAATAAAAGGTATCGTCCTGGATCTTTTTCAGCCCCCTGTAGCCGATCCTTTGCTGCACCATTTTATATGCATCATTAAACTTATAGCCTTGTTCCATTTCGTTTTCCACATCACAACAAATATGGTCAACCAAATCTTCCTTCAAATGCGAATAAAAGATTCGTGCTTGCTCAACATCCTTTTCAATTACACTGATATGTGCCTCGGTTAACATAACGAATTATTGAGTCCATAATCAGGTTTCAGGATATTGGAAAGTGTATCCACAAATTCCTGCAGCTCTTTAATCTTTTCCATTGCAGAATTATGCCCTTTATCAGTGAGTTTGTAATACACACGTGTACGATTATTGACAGTCTCCTTATCGGTTGTCACTGCACCATCGTTCTCGAGCTTGTGCAAGATAGGATAAAGTGCTCCGTAGGTAAGTTGCACCTTACCTGATGTAATTTCTTTTACCTTTTGGGTGATTTCATAACCATACATACGATCATTTTCCTTCAACAATTTCAGTATGATCGATTTAATAGATCCCTTCAGTAGTTCTTTTGATATCATTATTTTTAATATATAAGTTTCTAATATATTGCTAAAGTAGTATATAAAATTTTAAAAGTCAAGTTTTTTTGTGTTTTGATGCAAAATTTCTCCTCATTTTTTGCACAACCCGTTAAAGAAGGGACTTTGCGCGAAAAAAGAAAAAATCAAAGTAACCGAAGAAGCAAAATAAGCGATAAGCGCAAGCTTTCCAGTCTCTACATTAAAAATCTTTGGGGGCTTCCCGCAGGGAATTTAGCCTGAAAATTTTGTGACTCTGGATGAAACAATAAAGAAATCGACAATCTTACGGTCATACTAATCGACTTTTACAACTTTCCACCAGTCTTCTTATCCACACCTTTGCAGGGCAGCCCCGATACTACCAACACATTATTTGGGACAGCCACGATTTTATACCTAAACAGCAAAACTATAAAATGGAGCAGATGAATTTTGCTGCCAAGATATCGTTGAAAGTATTTAAAACATCTTATATTTACACCTCATGTAACCCAAAGACCCATTTTTCAGGTCTTATAGATACACAATATGTAATGGCAGATAGTGTTTACAAATCGAAAAACCTAACCAGCGAGCAACTTCATTTCCTAAAGCGGATAGAAGAGGAGGAGATATTGTACTTTCAACTGGCTGAAATTGAGAAAGAATTGCATGAATCTTACACAAATCTAAATGAAATTCTCGAAAACCTGGTTGAAAAAGGAATACTCATTCGTTTAGAAAAAGGAAAGTACTGTAAAGCGAACTTTAGTGATCTTAATGTGCTGGCATCATTTATATCCAATGGGGGCACAATTGCCTATTGGTCAGCTTTACATTTTCATAATCTTACCGACCGTTTTCCCAATACAACATTTGTAAAAACGAATTATCGTAAACGAAATACAAATATTTTGGGATCAACAATTCAGTTTGTATACACTAAACGGGAGAAACGAATTGGGGCAATTCACATGGGTTATGGTCAAAATGCTTATGCAATAACCAACATGGAAGCAACACTGGTTGATTGTTTCGATCAGCCACGGTATGCCGGAGATTGGGCAGATTTGTTGCGCGCCTTTTACCTGGCAGACGTCAGTTCTGAAAAAATGATTGAATATACTAAGGCTTACCAAAATCAATCACTGATAAAGCGTATGGGTTACCTGGCTGAGTTATTCAACAAAAAGAAACTAATGGATTTCGTTGATTACGCAAAAACGCAAACCGGCAAGCGTTATATTCTTCTGGAGCCGGGAGGTTTGGATAAAGGAATATTTGTTAAAAGGTGGAAAATCCGTTTAAATATTGACGAAAACTCAATAATGCAAATCATTGAATCCGGATATTAAATGATTAAACAAAAAGAAATTAGAAACAAGGCCATTGAATGGAAAGTTTCGGCAGATACCGTTGATAAGGACTATGTTCTGGGGCATTTTTTATCCGGTTTTTTTTACCATTTTAATGCCCAACTGATCTTTAAAGGTGGAACATGTTTGCGAAAATGTTATTTCCCAAATTATCGTTTCTCGGAAGACCTCGATTTTTCAGCGATTGAGAATTCTTTTGTATTAAAATCGGATGATTTAAATGATATCTGTCGCAAAGTAGAAGCTTTTTCTGGCATACAATTTTCACCAGAAACAATTGAACCATTAAAACATGAGGATCAACTCAAAGGGTATCAGGTATACATAAAGTATTGGGGAGCCAATCATTCACGCAACCAGCTACCATTGCCTCCTGAACGATGGCAAACCCGTATAAAATTGGAAATATCAACAGCAGAAGTGTTGCTTTGTGAGCCCTCAATTAGAACAATTCATCATCCCTATAGCGATCAATTATTTTCAGAAAAACAAATACAAACATATACAATTGAAGAAATAGTGGCTGAGAAACTGAGAGCATTAAAACAGCGTTCATACACTGCACCACGTGATTTTTATGATTTATATTACTTAACCAATAACTTCAATGCAAAAGAGTGGCAGATTATTAAAAAATTGTTTATAGGAAAAATGAAATATAAAAAAATGATTTATGGCGGACCGGATAGTTTGTTCAAAACCTCATCAATACAACAAACTAAAAAGCAATGGAAAAGAAGCTTACAGCATCAGGTTTCATCGAATGAGTCAGTGAATGCAGATATTATAATTAAGAGTGTGATAGATAGAATATTCAAATATTTGTGACCATAAACAACTAACAATAAACCCCAAAAAACGCTTAAAGGGCGTTTAAATACGCTGATCGGGATCAGTGATGAACTCAAATTCCCCGTTGGTTTTTCTTATTTCTCCGCATGGGAAGCTCTACTCAAAAGCTTGAAAGCGAACCCACATGTGCAATTTAAACTACTGGTGGGTCTCCAGGTAGGCCGGTTGCTGCAACAGATAGTAGAGCAAGGAAATTAGGAAACAGGAATGTCGCAGGAGGATCACTTTCAGCGTTTCATTACATCATTGGGCAATGCCGTAAACAATTAAGAGATGGATACGACGCATTTTACAACCATGTAGAATTCTCTCTGCGAATGATTTAAGCAGGCAGGTTTGCCCGGTGAAATAAAAATACCTGAAGCAACAGCCCTTAAAACCTACCTAGTGCAAAAAGCGAAAAACGGTTTTTTATAAAAATAATGACCGACACTAGTTGTCGAAACCGCCCCGTACATTTAAACAATAAACCTGTAAAAAATGTGCCATGAAAAAACTACTGGAAACTTTACACCTAAAACTTATTTGCCTGGCGGTGTATGTGGGTGCTTTAATAACAGGGTTACACTGGATTTTCTCACTTAATTTACCTAACCCTGTTTCCTTGTTAAAACTCCCACTGGAAGCAGTTGTTGCCTTCCGGGCTTCAGCATGGTCCTCAAAGTAAATTGATAAGCTTTTTGAGGAGGTGAGTAAATTCTAATTATAAACTTTACTACAAAAAAACACGTTTTGCATTCTATTTTTATCCTTTTTTGGTAGCTTTAACTTCAAAATTTCTTTTAATGATGGCCATAAAAGATTGTACATGCAAAGGAGTTAACCCAAATTGCGAAAAGTGTTTTGGTCGTGGTTATTATGATGATGAAACAAACGAAATAGATCTTAATACATTTACTTTAGTAAAATATTTAAAGAGTAATGGCATTACCAATTAATATAGAAAAATGAAACCAATAGTAACGAAACTACCAGCCAACATAAAAAAATTGATTTGCAGCATATTAGCAAAAGTAATGACATTTAGTAACGCAGATGGTAACGTAGTAACGAATGTTTAATTAAACTGTGAGGTTATGAACAATCAGCTTGATAAGCAATAATAAGACATAAAATGAACACAGGACAAATACTCATATACGAAAATCAACAGGGCAACATAAAAATTGATGTGCGCTTAGAAGAAAAAACTGTTTGGTTAAGTCAGCATCAAATGGGGGAATTATTTGGAAAGGATAAACGAACCATTTCTGAGCATATCAGAAATATTTTTAATGAAGGAGAATTGGATGAGAACATGGTTGTCCGGAAATTCCGGACAACCACTTGTGAAATTAAAAACCATTAACTTTGAAGAATGATTGACTTTCTGAATAAAATATTACAAACAAATACCGAAACGGAAGTTTTGGAGTTCAAGAAAGCTGAACAGCAGTTTGATAAGAATAAGCTGGGTAAATACTTTTCGGCCCTTAGCAATGAAGCCAATTTGAATAACCTGCGTAGTGGCTACCTGCTTTTTGGAATCAGCAACGATAAGCGCATTGTTGGAACCCGTATTTCAGACAGCCAAATTAATGAATATAAAAGAGAAATTGCCAACAATAGTTCACCAACCCTCAATTTTATAAGAGTAGAAAAAATACCAACAGATCAAGGCAACGTAATACTATTTGAGATTCCGGCAGCTCCAAAAGGAATGCCCGTGGCATGGAAAAATCATTATTATGCGCGCGATGGGGAAAGTCTGGCTGGTTTATCAATCGAAAAAATTGAACGTATCCGCAATCAGGTACAGGACGATTGGAGCAGGGTAATTGTGCCGGCAGCATCATTAAACGATTTAGATAAAAGTGCCATAGATAAAGCGCGGTTGTTTTACGCTGAAAAGAATCCTCATTTACAAGAAGAAATACAATCGTGGGATGATGTTACTTTTTTAAATAAAGCAAAACTAACCATAAACGGAGATATAACCCGAACAGCCATTTTGCTCCTGGGAAAACCGGAATCAGATCATTATTTGAATCCAGGAACATCTAAAATTAGTTGGATATTACGCGACCGCGATGGCATTGAAAAAGATTATCAACACTTCTTTTGCCCGTTACTCCTTGAAGTTGATAAGGTGTATGGTAAAATACGCAATTTAAAGTATCGTTATATCAAAGAAGGTACACTTTTCCCGGATGAAGTCGATCAATTTGAACCATTTACAATTCGTGAGGCACTTCATAACTGCATTGCCCATCAGGATTATCGTTTGGGTGGAAAAATTAATGTCGTAGAACGTGAAGACGGAATACTTGTTTTTTCTAATTCAGGTGATTTTATTCCTCAAACGGTAGAAAATGTTATTCAATCCGATGCCCCCGAGGCACAATACAGAAACCCTTTTCTGACTACAGCAATGGTTAACCTGAATTTGATTGATACCATTGGCAGTGGAATAAAGAAAATGTTCATCTACCAGAAAAATAAATATTTCCCTTTGCCTGAATATGATTTTTCAAATCGTAAAGTAACCGTAAGTATCATTGGTAAGGTAATGGATGTAAATTATGCAAGAAAGTTAGCGCAAATCCCTGATCTTTCCTTGCATGAAATTATACTTCTGGATAAGGTAGCTAAACAAAAAAAGTTGACAAATGAAGAAATAAATGAACTCAAACAAAAGGAGTTAATTGAAGGAAGAAAGCCTAATTTTTATATTTCATCACGAGTTGCCGGAGCATTAAATGAAAAAGCCTCATATATTAAACAAAGAGGCTTTAAAGACAGCCACTATAAAAAAATGATTTTGGAATTTATTGAAAAATTTGGCAGTGCTGATAAGCAAGAAATAGATCATTTAATCTATGATCAATTACCTGATATATTAAATGCTCAACAAAAAAAGAATAAAGTTCATAACCTCATAAATACAATGTCACAAAAAGATAAGACAATTAAGAATGAAGGTTCAAACAGATACCCCAAATGGATAAAAGTTGAAAAGAATAGATAAGTTTAGATATTTTTATTAATATTATCTAATGTAAATACTTATTATTCATCACAATAGAGCTTACAATATCTATACTTTGGATGAGTTTAGATATTTGTAAAATATCAATAAATATATTTTAAAATGGCCAATAACTTCATAACCAACAATAAAACCCAAAAAACGCTGAAAGGGCGTTTAAATACCCTGATCGGCATCAGCGATGAACTCAAATTTCTCGTGGGCTTTTTTTATTTCTCCGGCTGGGAAGCCCTGCTCAAAAGCTTGAAAGCGAACCCACATGTGCAATTTAAACTACTGGTGGTATGCAGATTAAGCACTTCCTTTGTAATTATTGCAATAGAAAACCAAGCACAACCGGGTTAGCGTTTTTCCCAAATCAGTAATAATCATAATACTCAGGATCAAAACGGCCTTTGTCCGGATGAATGGTGTCTACTTCCATATAAAGTGTTTTAGCGGGGTTTTCTTCATCAAGAAGCAGCACATATTTTCGTTGTCTGTCAAGATGAATATGGGTGATATTAATAAAATTGTCTTCCATCACGAAAAACCTGTTATGTCCGTTTATTACATCATAAAACTCACTGCCATCATCAAGTTTATTTTTCAATCGTACATGTAAATACAGTTCATAGTTTATCATAAATGAATAGTCGGCTCCTGCCCTTTGAATTAACTTAACATAACTATACAGCTTAACCTCATGCCAAATATCATAGGGTGTCATTGTAATAGAATCTTGTTCGGCCCGGTAAACCAACTGGGCTTTTAAGGGCATTTTAAATGCAAAAAGTAATATAAAAACAAAAATTAGGCGCATAGTAAAATATTTTTAAAGGTCTATAAATAATCTACGATGCACTTGCGACAACTAGTGTCGGTTTCTGTATTTTTCTTTTTTTCTGAGGCTTTTAAATCTTGTGTAGTCGTTGTAAACTAACGTTAACGAAGGGATTTGACCATAAAAATTAAAGCTCTGCTTAAGCTTTTAATTCACAAAAAAAGCCCGCTACAAAACTGCAGCGGGCTGTGCATATTCTATTCCTGATTATTCCTTACGTATAACTTTTACAAACTGCGACTGGGTGCGTGCATTGATCGTGTGATCGTACATGGCCTCCACCGTTACCGGAGCAAAATAGAACCGGCCCGGATAGCTGGCATTTAATTTAATATAAAACACTTTACTCTGGCTCTTGGCCAAATCAAAATAGGTCATCACCCTGGTGTCGCGAAAATCGCGGTAAGTGTAATTACTCTCGTTAATTTCGCCGTCGAAATCGGTAAACCGTGTATTGATAATTTCCCAACCACCGGGAGCGGTAAAAGTAAGCGCCAGGTCTTTATAGGCTCTTCGCACACCCGGATGTTTAACGCTGATACGCGCTATAAGATCCGTTGTTTGGTCGATTTGCGAAACAGACACGGGATTTTGGTTAAAATCAAGGTATTGCACATCAATACTCAAATTCGATGCATCACCCGCCATCTCTTTGGGCAGCGGTTTACCCTGACTGATCATCTGGAGGAATATTTCACCACCCGACTGGTTGGTAAACCTGATATTCTGCGACAATGAAAATTCTAATGGAAAATCGACACTGGCCACATGTTTGCTACTTTGCACCGTGTTTTTCTTGCCATTATTTACGGCATAAGTCAGGTCGATTTTACGTGCCACATCGCGTTTACGGTAAAATTCGGCGATGGCATACATAACCCATGCGCGGGTTTGCGTGCTGTACCACTGGTCTTCAATCATAGCTTCAGACATTTCTGCGATCAGGTTAAAAGCCTCTGTTTCTTTGCCGAGGTAATCGAGTGTTTGCAGCACCATAGCTTGCTCACGCAATGAGGAACCATAGGTGTAACGTATGGTATTGATGGGTTCGGCTACAGATAAACTGGTAATTAGCTTTTCAGCGGCGCGGTCCCGCCCTGCCACAGCGTAGGCAGCGGCCAGTCGCCACTGGACTGTTGGATGCAGTTTTTCCAAACTTCTCAAACGGTTCATTGCACCACGGGCAGGCTTATCTGCAAGCGCCAGTGTATAGAGTCTGTAAGCCTGGTTATAACGTGAAGTGGGTCCATTATCGACCCAATTACGGGCCATGGTTTTTTGGTATCTTTCCCATTTATTCAACAAACCACGGTCGACCTGGTAGCCTGCCCCCTGGGCAATTAGCATAAAATGGCCGGCATAGTTTGTTCCCCACTTGTTCACATTGCGCGATCCGGGCCAGTACCCCAGTCCTCCGCTTGAAGTTTGAAACTTACGGAGTTGTTGCAGGGCTGCTGAAATCTTATCCTTCATTCTTTTTTCGGTCTTAGCTGATAGCTGAATTATTTTGGGTGCATGCACAAGCCCGAAAACACCGGAAACAGTCTGCTCAATGCAGCCATGCGGATAATTTAGAAGGTAATGGAAATGCTTTTGAATATTAAACGGCGGCATGGTAGCCACTTCTGCAGTCAATTCATTTGTACCCGGTGCACCGATGGGGTCCACAGCTATGGTACGACTTTCCTCATCATCTAAACGCACATAATTTACATTGTAAATGGTGGGTGTTGGATTATAAATTTCAATGAAAAGAGGCTCCATAGCCGTATAAGTTCCATCCATGGCATGCACACTAAATTTTGTACTGCCCGGAGCTTTACCGGCAATGCAGTCGAAAAAAATCATTTTCTCCTGCTGCCCACGTTCAAATGAAATTTTTCGTTTTGGATTGTCTACTGCAATGTTGTTGTCGTGTTTAATCTCAATAGTCACGCTACCGCTTGATGACTGGTCACGGAACACATTTACCGGCAACACAAATTGATCTTTCATCACCAATTTGCGGGGCGCGGTGGCCATCACCATTAATGGCGACTTAACTTTGGCGGAGCGTTCAGCTTTTCCAAAGGCTTGCTCGTTGCGGGCAATCACCATGGTACGCACTTCACCAATGTATGGAGGCAATTTAATTTTGTGTGTATACGATTTTCCTTTTACCAAATCGAATGGACCTTCCACAACCACAACCGGTTTAAAACGCTGGTCAGCCACCTTTGAAGGATCTTTATCGCCCATAGCACCACCACCGATACCAATTACACGCTCAATTGTGGAGCTAAACGCACCAATCACCCAGTCAAAAATATCGTAGGTCATCACACCCAAAGCTTCATGACTGAAAAAATGTGCATAAGGGTCTGCTGTGGAGAAATTCGTTAGCGCCAGCAAACCTTCGTCCACAATGGCAAGGGTATAGTTCATGGCTTTCCCCTCCTGCTCGGAGATAGTAATCTCAAACTCCTCACCTGACTCTACGGTTTCGTCCATCTCTATCACCGGGTGAATTTTCTTTTCCGGATCGGTTACACCAATACCGGCTACACCATAAAGCCTCAATGGTTGGTCGTTGGCTGTGCGATTATAAGACTGCAGGTAATGAATATTGATGTAACAATTCGGGCTCATTGCAGGAGTGGTTTTAAATGAAAAGGATGTTTCTCCAGCCTGTGTATCAACCCAATAATCTTCAATAACACGAATCCCGTTTTCAATGCTGACCAGTGCCTTTCCTCCTGCTTCTGTGGGGAAACTCAAAGTTACGGTTTCACCTGTCTCGTAAGCCTCTTTATCAGTGGCAAAACGCAACATGTTTTGGGATACACCTTCCGGTCTGTTATTCCGGCCGGCAATAGAAGGCCAGTCGAAATAAATAAACTTCGAGGCGACTTGCTCATTACGCATATTGGTTACCTCAATAAGGTATCTTCCCCATTCTTTCCGGTCCATGGAGAGCTCATAAGTGCCTTCGCCATTTTTTATGTTGACATAATCGGTTTTCTTGAGTTTTTTATACCTACGGTAGCGGTAACCAAAATCATTGGCCGACTCCCACCACCAGCTCCAGGCCACCTTATAAACTTTTACCTTGGCGCGCACGGTGGAACTCATTTTTTCGCCCATTACATCTGTGGCAGCAATATCGATGTCGATTGCCCTGTCGGTCTGGTACATATTGTATCGGCCGTTAGGTTCGGGCAATCTTAGTCCTACGTATGATGTGTATGGATAGTAATCTTGCTGTGCTGAGGCAATACTAAAATTGCCATTGGGTTCGAATACTTTAAAAAAGTAAGATAACGCCACTTTAGCCGGCAACATTTTAGATTCAGGTGTATAGGCAGGAATTTCAGCATCTCCTTCGGTATTAAGATTACCTTCAAAATACATTTTGGGAGGTGTGCTTAGTTGCTGTTCCTGGTGATTAAACTCAAATCCGGGCCAATTATCAAATTTCAACCTGGCTTTTGTAGCAGCACCCTCTACTGTAACTTTCAGGTTGCTTACAGGAGCACCATGTAACCATTCGGCATGAATGTCGATATAACGTTTTTCGTCGGCCAGAATACGCCCAGGTGCATCTATATCCAGTTTAAGCCTGTTGGGCTTTACGGTTTCAACAGCTATAGATTTTGTAAATGTACGACTACCCACCATTGCTTTAATGCGCCATGTACCGGTTTCATCATCAGTTGAGGTAGGAAAATGAACCAGGTAATGGTCAGCGGCGTTGCGTGAGAGCACTTTCCTTCCTGCCTGTTGCGATCGGGCATTATACAACTCAATGGTTATTGGAATATTACCAGGCAAATTATTGGTTAAGTCATGCAACATAAAACCTGTATAAATGGTATCGCCCGGACGGTATACGCCACGCTCGTTGTAAACAAATCCTTTGAGGCCTTCACGAACCACCACACCATCTGTTCGAAAATGGCTGTAGGAAAGAGCTTCGCTACTACTCATGCGCAGATAAGTGGTATGATTACCATCTGTTGCCCGAACAAAATACGGATCTTCGAGCCTGCTGAATTCGACTTTACCATTGGCGTCTGTTTGCCCCTTATCCAGAACCTGCTGCTGATAATCGAGCACTTCGACTGTAGCGCCCGACAGCACCTTGGTTTTTGATAAAATCGTGGTAAATATGGTTAAATGGTTATCTTGTCCTTCTTTGGCAATAACGCCAATATCACTTACCATAAAATTGTGCTTAAGGGCACGCCTGAACCCGTAGTAGTATTCATGACAGGCATCGTCGCGATGGCGCCAGCTATAACGGTCGCCGTAGGAATAGCGGGAGAAATCTTTCCAAAAGCTTTCCGGGGCAATTTGAGCCCTTTTTTCTGCTGAACCCTCATCACACTGGGTGATGGCATTTTCTTTTCTAAAAGCTATTTGCACATGATAAAGGGCACCAGGTGCTTGTTCTACAATTTTATTCAGGTCAATATAAAAAGTGTTCCATTGCCCCAAATCGGTATTAGCAAATTGTTCCAGCATCACCGTTTGTTCAAACACAGGTTTTCCTACACGATCGAGCTGGCGGTCATCATCAAGTGTGTTCACCTGCAGGAACTGAATGATATTTTTTTCATACACTCTGTAAACCCTCACATCTACTGCACGTAAGTTTACTGCTTCAAAAGCAAACAGGGCGCCTTGTTCTCCGGGAGGCAAAATTACATCATCAGATTTGGCCCGCACAGCAGGCTTCAACTCTTCAAAGAGGATGTTTAATGTGGTGTCGGCACTTAAAGTTTTATCGTTTGTGCTTTTAATACCCCGGTGAATGGTTAGTTCATCCTGAATTTTCTGGCGTTTCACAGGTTGAATAATAAGTAGATTACCGGCCACATCAAGCTGGTAGTTATCAATCTGACTAAAAGTAACTAAGCCTTTGAGATCCTGATAACGTTGCACGGGATCGGAAAAATAAAGTACTACCTGCTGATCAGGGTGTTGTTGCACTTTGTATCCTGTAAGTATAAACTCATGCTTCGAGGGAATTTTATAGGTGGTCATCCCCTTGTTGCTTATATTTAGTGGTTCTCCGGTATATTCAATGGTCAATTGCTTTGATTGTTCGGTGCGTGCAATGCTGTCTATGGTAAATTGAAAAAAACGACCACTTTTGTCAGCTTCCCATTTCACCTTATAGTTTTGATTGCCAACAGAAGCCTGCAGCATTTTTTCAACTACATCCGGAGCTGCTTTATCGGCCAGAGTAAGATTTCCATACACCCTGAGCATTTCGGCTTCTTGAATATCTACGGGCGCCAGTCCTTCAATGTCGATATTAAAATTTTGCTCAATTACATTGAAATCAAACTCATATGCATCAACCTTGAGCGAGTCTACCATTTCAGCCAAATCGACTTCCACATGATACTGTTCACCATTCAAAAAAGGTTTTGCGGGGGTAAATTCCAGTACATTGGGTTGCACCCAAATGGCCTGCCCGTCAGTTGATGGTGAAATATCAAACACCCCGTCTGACGCAGCAATACCCGTTTGATCTACAGTAACAATGTTTTGTGTAAAATAGACCTTCACAGGACTATGAGCAGACACGGTTCCACTCGTATGCGCAGAAATCCATCTTGCATACGCTTGCCGGTTTTCTTCACCTGAAGTGGTGAAAACGGTAAAATAAATTGCGATTATGGCAGCCAGGAGTGCGCCAATGGTAATAAAAAGTGTTTTTCGATTCATGGCAGACAAATTTTTGTTTAAAGTTAAAAAAAAATGAGCATGTATTGATAATTATTGATGAGCCAATTCAATAATCGGCTATTGGGCGTAGGCCACTAACCCGTTCCTACTCCAAACCAGCCGCTTTGCGCATGACATAAAGAACCGCTCCCATTTCATTTCCCTGCGGGAAAATATTATCTTCGTGAAGATTTTAAATTTGACACATTATGAACGTATTGGTGCTTGGTTCCGGAGGTAGAGAACATGCCTTAGCATGGAAGCTCAGCCAAAGTAAAAAAATTGATACCCTTTATATTGCGCCCGGCAATGGTGGCACTCAAAATTGTGGCACCAATTTAAGTGTCGACCCTACTGATTTTGAATCGATAAAAAAAACGGTTACAGAGAAACAAATCGGGCTGGTTATAGTAGGGCCGGAAGCTCCTTTGGTAGGGGGACTTGCAGATTTCTTCATTGCCGATGAAAGATTAAAGGCAATACCTGTAATAGGCCCCACAAAAGCAGGCGCAATGCTCGAAGGGAGTAAAGATTTTGCTAAGGCATTTATGCAGGACTTTGATATTCCAACAGCCCGTTACCGTTCTTTCACTAAATCTACCCTGGAAGAAGGGAAATCTTTTCTGGAAACGCTGCAAGCACCATACGTACTGAAAGCTGATGGGCTGGCAGCAGGCAAAGGCGTGCTGATACTTGAAGATATCGACACGGCCAAACAAGAGTTGGAAAAGATGCTAAGCGGAAAATTTGGAGATGCCAGTGCAACGGTAGTGGTGGAGGAGTTTCTGAAAGGTATAGAATTATCCTGTTTCTGCTACACCAATGGCAAAGATTACGTGATGCTTCCTGAAGCAAAAGATTATAAGCGCATTGGAGAAGGAGACACAGGACTGAATACCGGCGGCATGGGCAGCATTTCACCCGTTATATTTGCCAATACCGAATTCACGGAAAAAGTAAAAAACCGTATTGTTGAGCCTACCATTAAGGGGTTGCAGCAACGTGGAATCAATTACCACGGTTTTATATTTTTTGGCCTCATGAATGTAAACGGCAATCCTTACGTAATAGAATACAATGTGCGCCTCGGTGACCCTGAAACGGAATCGATTCTGCCACGAATCAAAACCGATTTAATGGACATGTTTGAAGCCGGCATATCGGACAGCCTCAAAAATTTTGAGCTTGAAATAGAATCAAAATTTGCCGTTGCTATAATGCTTGTTTCAGGAGGTTACCCTGAAGCCTATGAAAAGGGAAAAATTATCATAGGACTTGATACCATTGAAGATTGTATTGCTTTACACGCAGGCACAAAGAAAACAGATAAGGGTATTATGACCAGCGGGGGACGCGTAATGGCTATAACAAGTTTTGGCAAAACCATGAAGGAAGCCCTGGAAATTTCACTAAATAACGCAGAAAAAATTAATTTTGATAAAAAATATTACCGGAAAGACCTGGGATTTGATCTAAAATAGAAACCTATGTTTGTTAGACTGCTTAAAGGACCACAACCTGCCAACATATTGCTAATCGTGCTTTTTAGCGCCCTGCTTTGGCTTAAACTATTTTGGACTCACGATTTTAACTCACAAATATATTTTGCCCCTTTCATAAAAAGCCATTACCTCCATTTTGGGAACTTGCAACTCCTCAATTCCCTCATCTTGTTTTCTTTGATTGTTTTTGAGGCATTTTACATGGTAAGGCTCAATTTTCAGTATATTTTCATAGATCGGCGCACCTACCTCCCGGCGTTTGTTTACATTTTATGGATGACTTTAATGACCGGCACCAGCCATTTCAATGCTACGGTTATTGCAAATTTATTCATTCTCATTGCTTTTGAGGCTATGCTTAAAACCGAGATAAGCCGCCTTAACATCAGAATAATTTTTAGATCGGGCTTGCTGATAGGTATTGCAGCCATGTTTTACTGGCCGGTGATGCTTATGATTGTGCCTTTGTGGTTCTTCACACTGATATTACATGGGCTTAACTGGCGTGGACTAATTGTGCAGATTATTGGTGCAATTACTCCATGGTTATTTCTGGCCTTTTATTACTTCATGTCAGACCAAACTGAAATATATCAGGTCATAGCAAATAAACTGAGCATACATCGCAACTTTCCGCTGAGCGATGATCTCAGGTCAATAAAAATATATGTACTTATTTTCTTGTTATTTAGCGCTATGTGGTACCATTTCACCCATGTAATTGATAAAAAAATCATCATCAGAAAATATTACATGGGGCTATTTTGGTTTTTGGTAACCATTACAGCAAGCATGCTACTCATACCGCCGGCAGGTCAGGCAGGTGTAGCATTGGCCGGAATACCGGCAACTATTTTCCTGTCTAACCAATACCTGGTTACCCGCAGCCGAATTTTTACTGAAATCAATTTCAGTATTTTTGTGGCCGCAGCGGTAATATGGGTGGTGATGACATGAAAGGCCATGTCGCAAAATCGGTAATTAATCGTCTAACGATTTAGTTTCTATGTGCTTTCCTCCTGCCGGGTCTTCGGGTGGGTTTTCCTGCAAGTGATTCAAATCAGTTACAAATTTTTCAATGGCGGCATCGTCAAAATCTTTTTCTTTGGCTGCTTCCTCCAATGTACCCCAAATGGGTTCACCACATGCAATACATTTAATACCTTGTTCCATTAAATATCGTACTGAACCAGGCACATCATCCACGAGATCTTCGATTGTAATATCTTTTGTAATCATAGTATCTATATATTTTGATAAGTAAAGTTACAAGAAATATTCCAAAACAAAAACACCATATACGCTTTAAGTTCAGACCTTTAGCATAAATAAAGTGGGCGCCTCTAAAACCGGGATGTAAGAAGAATTATTCTTTTGATTTACAGTAGCGCTTAATTACATTATAAGCCTCAGAAATACCAAGCTCACCAGCCTTACTTACATCGAGACAACCTTTTTCGGTTTCCTGCAGATATATCAATGTAAGTCCACGGTTATAATAAGCTTCAGGAAGTTTATCAATGGCAATAGCTTCCGTATAATCAGCTATACCCTTTTTAAAGTCTCTTTGCTGGCAATATAAATTACCTCTGTTGTAATAAGCCAGACTAAAGTCATTATTGAGTTCAATACTTCTTGACAAGTCGTCAATGGCACCGGTATAATCAAGTGAACTGTTACTGGCAGTAGTATTATTCATAGATCCGGTTTTATTATTTAGTCTGATTTGTTTCGGGAAATCGTTCATTGTGTGAATATAAGATTGCATTTGAGCTTTGATTGTCCCTAACAAGAAATGGGTTTGCCAGTCCATTTTTATGTTATCGAATGCTTTAACAGCCTTGTAATAATTATTATTCAGGCTTTGATGCAAGGCATAGCTATACAAATCGGTTTGGTTGGCCGATGGTTTTAGAGAATCCAGTGGTTTAGGTTCTGCAATCAGCGTTTCTGATTCATTGGGCCAAAGCCCCGGAATCCATTTCCATTCATTCTCCACATCTTTTTCATGATCAAAGATAGCCTGCACAAACCTTACATTTTCCGGGTTTACATCTTCCGATACCGGAATTATTACATAATTGTTTTTCAGGGTAATCTGTACATTTCTGTTTTGGATTCTGTTGCGGGTAAAATCATTATTAAACTCAGAATTAAAGTCTATTAACTGAGCCAGATTTCTGGAAGTATCGCGGAAAGCCTGATAGGTTGTGTCGTTGTGAGACTTTTTGTATTCAGCGATGATATTCTCAGCTTTTTGCCGATCTAAAAAAGCGCCTTTCTCCTGCCCTAACTTTTGTTTAACTACTGATCGGTTTATATATGCTGTGGCAAAATCGGGAAAGATTTCAATTGCTTTATCGTAATCTTCCAGCGCTCCTTTTAATTGGCCAATTTCAATTTTAACTCCGGCACGATTATAATATACAAGCACATTATCCGGATTGAGTTTACTTACCTTATTATAATCTTCAATGGCATCGTCATAATTACCCATCTCCGACTTTAACAAAGCTCGATTATAAATAGCTAACGCATTGCCGGGATCGAGTGTTACTACGGTATTATAATCTTCCAGTGCTTTATCGTAATTTCCCATTTTATAATGTGCAAGCGCACGCTGATAAACAACGAGGCTATTTTTCGGATCGAGTTTCAAAGCCTGGTTGTAATCCTCAATAGCCTGTTGGTGGTCTTCTTTCATATAGGCTATAAGACCTCTGCGACGGAAGGCTTCTTCATGATAAGGATTAAGTTTAATGCTTTTATTGAGGTCTCTGATGGCCATAGCCGTATCTTTGAGTTTTAATAAAGCAATGGCTCTGTTCATATAAGCTAATGGCTGATTGGGGTCGATCCGTAAAGCTTCATTGAAATCATTTCTGGCTTCTTTATACTCCTCATTCATTAAAAAAGTCAAACCCCTGTGTATGTACACCATTGGTTCAGTAGGATCCATTTGGAGCGCCTGTTCATAATCGTCTAAAGCATCTTTAAAATCTTTTAGTTGCTCATGAGTAAGCCCTCTGTAATGATAAGCATTGGCGTAAAACGGATTAATTTTAATGGCCTGCGTAAAATCTGTTCTGGCACCCAAATAATCGCCCAGATTATATTTAGCTATACCTCGCAAGAAATAGGCTTGTGCAAATTTGGGTTTTACTTCCACTATACGGCTGAAGCGATTAATAGCTTCAGTATAATTTTTCTCCATTAGTGCCATGCGCCCGGCTCCCAAATAAGCTTTGATATTTAATTGCGATAGCGTGGTAAGTGATAGCAAAACAAAAACTATAAAAATGAAATATTTCTTCATGTGGATGTCAGGTATTATTGCAGTTTTATGCGTTAAGCATTACTTTTACTAATTAAGCATTTATTTAACGCAAGATAATGAATTTTATTCCGCTCCTTTTTTATTCCATAGCTTTTTTTCTTTTACTGGTTTATGCTGTGATGATTTGGCGAACTACAAAAGCGTTAAAGAAAAACAAGCAACATAAAAAGGTTAAAAACGAATCAGGCCGGATTAGGATTGATGTCATTATACCCTACCACAACGAAGAAAATTACTTACCTCTAATTGCAGCCGATTTAGCTAAACAGTCCCATCAAAACTTTCGGGTCATTTGGGTCAATGATCATTCTACCGATAACAGCACCACAAAACTCAAAGAAGTATACAACAAAGATGACACAGTTTTTCTGGATGCGAAAAACAGCGGAAAAAAACATACGGTTGCAGAAGCACTAAGTATTACCAATGCCGAGTTGATAGTATTTACCGATGCAGATTGCAGACTGCCTGAGACATGGCTTTCGGGCTACGCTTCTCTACATTGCCAACAGAAGAAAGGTTTATATTTTGGGGCGGTCATAAATAGCACAAGCAACAATTTACAGAAGCTTTTTGCCCTGGAATTCCTCAGTTTGATGGGAACTGGCATGGGACTGGGCCTCAGGGGAAGTCCGGTTTACATGAATGGAGCAAATTATGCCATTTCTGCTGATTTAAAAGAACTTTCCAGCCAGCAAGATGGCCAGAAATATAGCAGTGGGGATGATGTTTTTCTGCTTCACACAGTAAAAAAGCTTCTGGGCAGCAAATATATCATACCTTACCCATCTGATGAATTAGTGGTAACAACTCCTGCGCCAAAATCGGTCAAAAGCTTCATTCGCCAAAGGATACGGTGGGGCGGAAAAGCAAAAAGTTATAAAGATGTGCAAACATTTTTACTGGCCGTGCGAATTTTTACAATTGCCTTTGTGCAGATATTTGTGCTCTTTTATTGGCCGGTTTTACTATTGTCCATTCTGATTTGGGTTTTTAAAATGGGGACAGATTACTTTGCTTTATGGCAATATACCGGGAAGTGGAAAAAACACGAGTTGCGCCAGTATATTTTCCTAACAAGCTTATTATATCCGTTTTATATAATAATTACAGCCTTTTCCGGCCTTCTTGCAGCACCTCAGAAGTGGTATAAATAATGTTTAATATACATAAGGAACCTTTCGCAAATTATACAGAAAAAAGAGACCACGGTGGAACCTGCGATCTCTTTTTGATAGTATTTAGAGTAATTTATGTCGTATTCAAATTATTACATCGTCTACAAATACAAATATCTGTGACAATCAGTACAGTTGGACTCTTTCCATGCCCCACCGATGTCAACAGGGTGATCGAATTCAAGAGATTCATTATGCTTAGCAACTTCTGCTTTCCCGGGTTCACCCTGCAACAGAATTGAGTGGCACATTTTGCAATCTTTTCTAATACGGTCCCCATTATTTGAAACATGGAAACTATCATGACAACGGAAGCAGCCATTATATTCAACATGGCCGATATGGTCTGGATATTCATCCCAATTTGCACCCATTTCAGGGAAAATATTTTGACTAAAACACTCTTGGGTTCCGGTTATGGCAGTTCTAATCTTTTCTTGATTATCAGCATAAAGGTCAGGATAGTTATCCTCATAAAAAGTTGAAATTTTTTCGTCAATGATCATCATTGCTGAATCCATGGTATTAAATTTTTCATTGAACAAAATATCCATTGTCAACTTTTTAATTTCCGGAAGGTCTTTTGGTATGTCCCCGGATGCAATTTTCTGATCTACAAACAACTGAGGCACTAAAAACTTGTGCGATGGTCTATTATGACAGTCCATACAGTCCATAGTCCGTTTTTCAGTTACGGTTTTTAATGAATCATCCATGGGCATAAACTCATCTTCGTATACTATAGTATCACCAGTTTTTTTATTTATATAGCGAATCCATGGCAAGTATTCTCTTTTGTCGTCGCTGGCCATATATTCAATTTTTACATTCTCGTTGTTGTGCCAGTGTATGCCTTTTTGATTCGCGAACATACTATGCTTGGCACCTATCTTCATACTTAAATGAATATTCCACTCTGTATTCATTGAGTCAGCCAAAAAATGTTTTTCATACCTTATTTGACTTGAATAAAACTTTTTTGGCCAATGACACTGCTCACAGGTTTCTCTTGCCGGTCGCAAATTCTCAATTGGCGTAGGAATAGGTTTTGGATATTTCTCTGCAAGAACTGAGTATACCTGATAGGCCCCAGATAGTTTTGATTTAACATACCACCCAGCTCCTTCTCCAACATGGCACTCTGTACATGTTACTCTAGCGTGCGGTGATTCTTGATAGGTGGTATGTTCCGGTTTCATTACTTTATGACAAACTTTTCCGCAAAATTCAACAGATTCTGTCATGTGGTAAGCCTGGTAACTCCCTACAGCCGAAAGCACAAGAAAAATAATCGTTCCAAAAACAAAAATTACGGCTGCAATACGTGTGCGTGGATTATTAAAATCAATTACTTTCCAACGCTTAGGATCATAATCTTTGTCCCGGGCGAATTTTTTAGCTGTCCTAATCATACCAATGGGAATCAGCACAAGGCCAATAATAATAAAAACAGGAAGTACCATGTACATCAAAATCCCAACATATGTACTACCTACATTAAAAAAATAGGTTACAATAAAAAGAAATGCGAAGATGATTAACGCTGTAAGACCAAGAATTGAACCTAATAGTGATAAGCGATTGAAAAAAGTTCTGGGTAATTTCATGCGTATATAATTTTGATTATAATGATCGAATGAATCAAACCATGATGCTTGAAATATAGATCAACAATATTTGTAGTTTTCATTACAAAAAGCACTGCATATAATCCAAAGGTTAGCACTACATGCCCGCTCAACCCAGGATCCGGTAGTTCTACCGTATAAAATTATTCGCAATGATGGGATGGTACACCAGACTACATTTAAAAGCGCTCAACAAATTTCGCTCCCATCATTTTTAAGTTCTTTCGTGATACCCAGTCACTATGCTTTTGTAATTTTTTATTGGATGCTTCCCTACTGACGAAACATATAAATGTATGACTAAGAATATGGATAGAAAGAAACCAACACTAGCATGTATAATAGCGGTTATTTGAATACCATTAATATCGAAAAGATCATCTACAATCATTTCGGGATACAACAATGACAGACCTGTTATTATACTTATCGGCACCAGAAAATACATTGCACTGGCGTATGAAATCCGTTGTAAGGGGTTAAATTTATTTTGTTCACTTATTGGGTAAGGCTTGGGTGCATCTTTGAAATAACCAAATACATAGAACTCTGTTTGCTTAATAAGGCGATTTATAAGTCCCTTACGTTGTATTCTATATTGTTTCCCATTTTTTGAAATCAGGTTCCCAATAATAAACCACACATAACTAATTACAGCAATAACCCCAAAAATGTTATGTAAAGTGATTGCTGTGCCAAATGGAATAAACGGATATTGAAGATCAGAATACTGAATACTTATACCGGTTACAATCAACATAATAATACAAACAGCATTAATGCCATGCCAAATACGCAACCAGGTAGGATATAAATACATCTTATTGTTCTCCATAACTATTTTCTTTTTATAATTCGCATAATAATATGTACAAATATACCGCTGAAAGTAAGAGCAAAAATAAGCAAGCTTATATTATTTAGGTTCTTATTACGATTAGCACCTATCACATAGGCTTCATTCAAAATTATATCATTATAAAAGCCGCCGTCACGATCTTTGACCCTTCGATATTTATATAATTTATTACTTAATAATGAATTTGTTGAGTGGCACTCGGCGCATCGTTTTACGGCTTTTGTTTTTGATAAAATCTTGTGAGGCACATTCATTGTATCTTTAATAGGAGTATGGCATTCGATACATCGCACATTACTAAAATGAAGCTCCTGATTCGGAAGCCAACTGTGCGTTTCCAAAATCTCAGGCCTTTTTTGTTCTGTAAATAAATGGTAACGATTAATGTCACCATGGCAATCCAAACACATTGCATTATTGGACGTTACAATTTCTTTAATTTTGCTTGTGCTATCCCGAGCGACCAATTTATAGGTATGCGGATCATGGCATTTAGAACAGGTAAAGTTATCTCCAATTGCCTTGGCATGAATACTTTGCTCTACTTCTTGAGCGATCTCATCGAAGTGGAACTGCGCAAAAAGATCATCTCCTCCATGACAATCCATACATCCGTATTGGGGTTCAAGTTTCAATGAAGCCTTGTGAGGATAAGTTTCATACTCGTAATTATGACAATCAATACAGGCGAAACTGGAGTGAACCCCATTTACGTAGCCAATAGTATCGATTATATAGTATGGATTCATGATTCTTCGCTGCGTGGTCTGTGTCATTTCAATAAATACCTCATAATGAGTGTTAGCATGGCATTTAATGCATGTTCTATTCATGTCCATCATGGCTTGCTCTTCCGCCTGCGCAAAGCTCTTTAAATTACTTGTCGTTAGTAGCAAAGTTCCTACCACTATAATCCATAAAATTCTCATTGGCATTGTCTCTATTTTTTTTAGTTATTAAATACACGCCATTGCAAGCTTGCAAATAAATCGCGATTAATATAAGATAAAGGGATGTAGGATACCTCTCGACGATTATGCAAAAAAATATGCGGTTTTGAATGTTTGGTTATTTCATGCCCCTAATAAAATTGATCAAAGCCCACCGATCTTCTTCCACTGTAATTTTCTTTTCAAAGGAAGGCATTTCATCTCGTCCAATAATTGACATATAGTAAAGTTCGCCATCAGTATGAGATTGCACTTCCTCTGAAGCAAAATCGCGAATCTTTACATCTAACATTCTGGCTTTAGCACCATTTCCCGTTCCTCTGTTGCCATGACATGACCGGCAGTGCTTCATGTAAATACTACGTCCCACATTCTTAAGTCCTTTATCGCCTTTGTAAGGGTTCTCCATGTTTTTGTACTTTGCAGGTATTTCCCACTCTGGGCCATACTCTTTATCCTGTGGAAAACTAAAGGCCATTAAAACTAACCCGATTAGAACTAAGGAGGTTAAACTTATTAAGTGGATTTTTTTCATAATATAGTTTTTTATGGTTTGCAATAAAAGGAATCAACACTTAATCAAAATAAATGCCCCATCCAGGATTATTCTGAACAGGGGCATTTAAGTTTTATTTAAACGACCGGATATAATTAATCAGTGCCCAGCGATCTTCTTCATATTCTATTTTCGATTCATAGTTGGGCATCTCATCACGTCCCATAATAGACATGTAGTAAATCTCACCATCAGTGTGCGATTGTACTTCTTCAGATCCAAGATCACGCATAGCTGTTTTAAGCATGCGGGATTTTGGGCCATCTCCTTCGCCTTTATTTCCATGGCAAGAGCGACAATGTTTCATATAAAGACCACGCCCTACATTTTTCAGCGATTTATCGCCTTTGTGGGGGTTTTCCATATTTTCATACTTTGCCGGAATTTCCCACTCGGGGCCATAAGGCTTGTCTTGTGGAAAATTAAAAGACATTAGAATAAAGGCCATTGCTATGGCTGATACTAGAATTGTTAAATACGTTTTTTTCATAACTCAAAATTTAATGTTAATCAATCTGGTTAAAACGACCATAACCTGGTTATGGTAAAGCCGAAATTAAACTGTTCAAATTCAAACTCCTTGGTTTCGCGCACCATTGCGTACTGGGGTAACAGATGGTTGCTGTATCCCATATACAAATGAAATGCATGCGTGCTGGTTACTATCTCATATCCAATTGTAATATTTGGATTTAGCTCATATTCTTCTGTACCCGACAATCTCAATAAATCAAGCGGTTGGTCGTAGTTAAATACAATACTACCGGTTGGAGCCACCCTGACTCTTCCGTTAAAATGAATACCTACGCGGTCGTAGTCGAAACGCGAAGTATCGGTCATATTAAAATGTGAGAAACTTGCCCCAAGTTGCAGGCTTAATCTATAACCGAACTTTCGGCTCAGGATTAGCTGACTAAAATACGACAATCGTTGGGTAAAGGCATTTTGGGCGCCTAAATTCTCTTTCTCGCGACCATCAATACCCATTTTGCCATAAAGTGCCAGTGCGACAGGCCTGGAATTGTCTCTGGTTTGTTCAAAAAGCGTCCATTTGGCATTGAAATCGTGCGTCATATTTGTACGCGTAAGACCATAACCAACCTGTACATTTTCGTATGGAACATAATCAAACCCTATACGAATATTTGCTGATGAATAAATTCCAAATAGATCGGATATACCCTCCTCCATTGTACCAAATTTATGCTGAATAGCCATCTGGAGTGTTTTCTCAGGCAACACAAATGTAGTTTGGTTATCGAGCAATAAAGGACTCTCAAAAGGTGCTCTCACAGGACGTGGTTCAGTTTCTTTCTCTGTTTCCTGAGCCAACAAAAACTGACAACTCAATAATAAAACCGGTAACAGAAATATAATTTTCTTCATGGTGATTCTTTTTAGTTATTTGGAGCTCCTTGCTCAAGCCATGCTTGTACAAGTGCAGCTTGCTCTGCAGAATAATTTTTAAAATGGGAATTTTCCGGGGCAGCCATTGTGTAAATATTATTATCGCTGCTCAAATCGATATACTCCGGATTTCCCGTAAGACTGTTATAGGCATTTCCGGTAGTCAGGTTAGGTGATTGTCCTCCATTGTGACAATCCGTGCAACCCGCTTCGGTGAATATTGGTTCCACATCATTGGCAAAACTTACATCTTCTGAAACTTCAGGTAATGCTTCAGCCTCAAAAGCAGTATACTCACAACCCCACAAAAATATTGCTGCGGTTAGAAAAAATAAGTGAATGAATATCTTTCTCATGTTTTTAACTTTTTTCAAATAATTCCTGATTCTACCATCAGCTTAAAAATAGTGGGAGCCTTACATAAAGCTCCCACATTTATATTATGGTACTAATTTTAATTAAAAACCTCGAGTGAGTTCTGAAGCAACGCTTTAACATAAGCCGGGTTGTGAACACCCATACTGCGGTCTTCCAAAACAGTTTCATAGTTAAAAAAAGCTCCTGCCTCATTAACTGTAAGGTTCAGACTACTGCCGTAATTCAGGACAGCACCACTATCGTCAAGCAAATCACCGTCGGCATTAATAATACTGGCATTAATAAGTTCTGTTTCTAAATCACCCAGCATTGTTTCAACTTCAGTCTGTACACCATTAATATCGAAACTTGAAGCATCGGTATGACAACTTGTGCAGCTGGCCATGTTGGGCACAAAAGTATGTCCGCCTGTAGAATTATTATCAGCAGCAGGTGCCATGTGGCAATTATTACAAGAAGAACCTGTTCTGTGTGTAGAGGTTCCTGGCTCCGGGTAAGATGCGCTTCCAGCCAGTTCATAACCACCCATACCTTCTAATATGGTAGACTGCGGACCGTGATGTGGCCCATAGTGAGGACTGGAAATTGTATAAGTGCCGTCATTTGAAGAAGGAGCTGGTGTGCGTGGCTGGTGACAGTTAGCACACAAATTACTATTACCTTCAAAGTCAAGCGAAGTACCATCTATTAATAAGGTAACGGCTTCCCTTGTACGCATAGCATAATCTGGACCATCGTTTTCAAAATCAAGACTATAGTGATCATCGTGGCAGGTATTACAACTTATAGCTGTTGGAATTGGAATATTGGCAGCCGTTGTATCGCGTCCGGTTCTTTGTGTTTCAAGAAAACCTTCGTGCGAGTGACAAGCAGCACAATCATTTCTTCCTCCTGCATAACCCACATTTGCACCCGCAAAGTGTATACTGGATGCATATTGCACATCTACTGAATCGTGTTTCTCTTCATTGTGACATTCTTTACAAACTTCGCTTGCATTCTGACCATCCTGGCCAACCGGGCCTTCAGGGCCTTCACAACTAGTTGTTAAACTCATTGCAAACAGTGTAGATAAACCTAAAAGATAGTTTAATGTTTTTTTCATATTCCTCTGATTTTTATTGTTTTTCATTTAATTAAGTATTTAATAAATTAAAGCTTCGTGTCACAAAAAATATTCTAGATAAAAATACGCATATATCCACTTTGGGATTGGATTTTGCATATGATTACTTACATTTAAGTAGTTGAATTTTCACAATTAGAAAACTACAAAAGCACAACTTATGTGTTGATATATATCAACTGGGACTGTTTATAAAAATTAATACTTTTGAACGATGGATTTTAAACCCTGTAATTCTTGTGGATCTTGCCCTGTAGCATGGGACAATTTTAAAAACTTAACTGAAGCACAGATCAAAGAAATAGACGCCAGCCGTTTTGAAGCCAAATATAAAGCGGGAGAGGTAATTTTTAAGCAAGGTTCGCCTACCCCCAATGCTGTTTTTATGGCCAGCGGATTAGCAAAATTATACTTAGAAACTGACGAAGGGAAAAGGGTTATTATAGCGCTGGTTAAACCAGGCAGACTCATAGGCGGGCCTGGTATTTTTATCGACAATACGCATTATTTCAATCTTGTTGCTGTTAAAGATTCAACAGTATGTTTTATTGAAATGAAAATGCTCAAAAAAATGGTTCATGATAACGGCGATTTTGCAGAAGGTTTTCTTAGAGATATCAGTATAAAAGCACTAGCAAGTTTAAAAAAGATTATAAGTTTCAGTCAGAAAAAGATGAATGGACGACTTGCCGAAGGGCTGTTATACCTTAGCGATCAGGTTTTCAACTCTGATGAATTTAACTCTTGCTTAACCAGGCAGGAAATAGGAGAACTAACACTGATGACGAAAGAAAGTACTGTAAGACTTTTAAAGGAATTTGATGAAGAAGGTATATTGCAGGTAAGAGGAAGTAACATTAAAATATTAGACAAAGAGCGACTTGCCAAAATAATGCAATCTGGGTAGCACTCTAAATTAAAACATTACATTAAATCAACTATGAGACATTTAAGGAATTTACTATTCAGTCCAGCAACCATGGTCGTACTCCTGATCATGGCTGCTTTTTTTATGGGTCTGGCCACCTTTATCGAGAATGATTTTGGCCCTGAAGCCGCCAAAAATGCAGTTTATAATGCCTGGTGGTTTGAACTATTACTGTTTCTATTGGCCGTTAATTTTTTCGGTTCAATATTCGACCGTAAACTTTACAAAAAAAAGAAATGGCCGGTTTTACTATTCCATCTCGCCTTTATAATCATACTACTTGGAGCAGCAATTACTAGATATTTTGGTTACGAGGGGACCATGCATATTCGAGAGGGAGAGGCATCTTCGCAAATATTATTGCAGGAGAAGGCCATAAAAATCAAAACCGGTGAACAAGAAGACTTTCAAAATCTTTTTAATTATGACATAAGCAATCCTGAAGCATTTGAGGAAACAATAGAAGCTGATGGAGAAACATACCACATAGCATTATCTAAAAACTACAGTGCTGCCATAGAGCGGGCGGTAGAAACAGAAAAAGGAAAACCCACTATCGGATTTGTATTGGCCGGCCGCGCATACCGGGGTTTTTCCTACATAACACAAGGAGAGACGAAACAATACGGAATGCTGACAGTAGCATTTTCTAAAACTGACACCACGGCCGACATCAGATTTAGTTACAAAAATGATACGTTTTTTATAACCTCCAAAACACCCATTGCCCAGGGCAAAATGGGCACCCAGAAACAGAGAAAGCTTACCAATGGACAAACCCCGCTTGAAACAAAAAAGCTTTACCAAACTGCCAACGTTAATCTTGTTGCACAAGACCTGTACAGCTCAGCCAACATAACAGCAGTACCGGTAAAAGCGCAAAACCACAGAACAAGTCGGCCTGCACTGATTTTCGATGTAACACATAAAAATGAGCGTAAGCAAGTAGTTGTATGGCAAAGCAGGGAATTTAAAAACAATATTTCAACAGTAAATTTTACCCCAACAACCCTTGACTTTGCATATGGCTATAAAACGATTAAACTACCTTTCAAAATATATCTCAATGACTTTGAGATTAAAAGGTACCCGGGGTCTCACAGCCCTTCATCTTTTTCGAGCCATGTAACCATTTACCAGGAAGGCAAGGAGCCTAAACCATATCATATTTACATGAATAATATTTTGAAAATGGAGGGATACAGATTTTACCAATCATCCTACGATCAGGATGAAAAAGGAACAATTTTATCGGTAAATCACGATACAGCCGGAACAACTATAACTTATATAGGTTATTTTTTGCTTACACTTGGCTTTTTATGGTCGCTGGTAAGTAAACATACATATTTACGTAATACCAAAATCAAATCGTTAGGTGCATTGGCGCTTATATTGTTTTTATTAACCCCGGGTAGTAATTTAAAGGCTCAGCAGCACACGCATCAACCACCCTTAAATGTAGTTACCAAAAGCCATGCCTTTGAGTTTGGAGAATTATTGATACAAGACAAACAGGGCAGAACAAAGCCGGTTAACACACTGGCATCGGATATAATGCGCAAGTTATCGAGAAAATCTAAAGTTGCAGGTATGAACCCCGCTCAGTTTTTTCTCGAAATGCACATTAACCCCGAAAGCCTCATCCATATCCCTTTTATAAAAGTTGGTAACGAACATGTACAAGAAATAATAGGTATTAATTCAAACTATGCAGCTTATACGGACATTGTGCTACCGGGCAAAGGCTACACACTCAGTGGCATGGTGGAAAAAGTATATGCCAAGTCGCCAGCTGAACGCGACAAAGCAGACAAGGAACTCATTAAAGTTGATGAGCGGGTGAATATTTGCTACGGAATTTTTACGGGTAGGTTTCTCAGAATATTTCCGGCAAAAGATTCGACTATTGACAAATGGCAAACGCCGGAAAATGCATGGAAATACACACAAAACCCTGAAGATTCAGCATTTCTGAAAGATGTAACAGGCATATATTTTCAAGAGGTGATGAATGCCAAAAAAACCGGTAAATACGCACAAGCCAAAGAAATTCTTGATGGTATAAAAAAATATCAACGTACCCATGCCCAATACGATTTGCCATCTCAAAGCAAAATAGATCTGGAGATTAGTTATTACAGATGGAACATCTTTAAAAAGCTGTTTCCCTTTTATGCAACCGTAGGTTTAATATACCTTTTCATACTTGTTGGAGCCATTATTTCTGGCAAGCACTTTAATCCCTGGATCAACCGGTCATTTCTAATATTAATTCTAATTGGTTTTATTGCCCATACAGCAGGTTTGGGTATCCGGTGGTACATTGCAGGCCATGCTCCCATGAGTAATGGATATGAATCAATGATATTTGTTTCGTGGGTTACAGTGTTAGCTGGTTTTATTTTCAAGCGATATTCCTCTTTCTCCCTTGCTGCCACAGCTATTCTTGGAGGATTTACCTTGATGGTTGCCAATTTGAGCTTTATGGATCCGCAAATCACCAACCTGGTTCCGGTATTAAAATCATACTGGCTGACGTTACATGTTTCGGTGATTACAGGCAGTTACGGATTTCTGGGGTTGGGTGCGATATTGGGCATCATTAACCTGATACTTTTTATGCTGCAAGGTAAAAAGAACAAAAATCGCATAAACGAAACCATTGAAAGTCTAACGGTCATCAATCATAAAACACTGATCCTCGGTGTTATTTTTCTTACCATTGGTACATTTTTGGGAGCAGTATGGGCCAATGAATCATGGGGCCGCTACTGGGGATGGGACCCTAAAGAAACCTGGTCTTTAATAACCATTATTGTATACACCATTGTAACGCATGCGCGGCTTGTGAAAAATATGAATGGCCTTTTCGTATTCAATATTTTATCGGTCTATGCGTTTTTATCAGTACTGATGACCTACTTTGGCGTAAACTACTACCTTTCAGGGCTGCACAGCTACGCCGGAGGGGACCCTGTACCAATCCCAATGTTTGTGTACATCAGTATCGGAATGCTTATCATGCTTTCATTGATCGCATGGGTCAATCATAAAAACATACGATCCGTCTAACCAATAAAAACATAATAGTACTAAAAGCTGCATAGTCAAAAAACTATGCAGCTTTTGTTTTTTATGCCGTTGTTAAATTCACGTTAATTCAGAAAATAATAAAACATTTAAGATATAAAGATGTCTAATTGTCCAAACCTCAAAAAAATCTAACAATATGAATTTCATTAATCAAACTCACATCGCATTCAAATGGCTATTCCTCGCTGTTTTATCTTCAACATTAATATTGACCTCCTGCGAGGAAGCAACAGACGACGAGCAGGCAGATGAAGTAGCAGCCAATGCAGGCGGTGACCTAACTGTATCGGTGGGCAATGAAGCCACATTGGATGGCTCAGGATCCAGCACAGGAGATTCCTTTACGTATTTATGGACCATTGAAACAGCTCCTGATCAGAGCTCTGCCCAAATAACAAATTCAACGTCCGTTACTGCAAGTTTTACGCCCGATGTAGCAGGAGCCTATTCTATTAAACTACTTGTTTCTAACGGCGCCGAAGAAGACACAGATTTAATTACAGTTTCAGCCATTGAAGGCGGAGCAGGCGAAACCATAGAAGTAAGCGGCACATTAGACTCTGATGCAGTATGGGCCGACCATGTAAGTGACCCCGCTATACCCGATTATCTAATAACCGGAACCTTAAACCTCGAAGCCTTGCTTACAATAAACCCGGGTGTTTTGGTTCATATCGACGAAAACGTAAGAGTAAATATTAACCAGGAAGGTGTACTTAGTGCAGTGGGAGAAGAAGGCAATCGCATTGTAATTACAAGCTCCAATGAAGCTGGAAACCAGTATTGGGGCGGCTTGGTGGTTAAGTCTTCAGACAATCGCAACACCATTTCATATGCCGACCTCAAATATGGTGGAGGTACTGAAATAACAGGATTTTCAGATTTTGTAGATTTGGGTGCCAATATAGGTATACACAGCGGAGGCTTCCTAAATATGGACAATTCTACTATTAGCGATAGTGAAGCTTATGGGATGTATATCCGATATGGTGATCTGGGTACATTTAGCAACAATACATTCGAAAACAACACTGTCAATGCCATTGGTTTGAACATTAAGCAGGCAGGTCAGATTGATGCTCAAACCACTTTTTCCGGTAATGCATCAGATGTTGAAATATTCGGCTCTACATTATCAGAATCGGACGCTATAACCCTGGCAAACCTTGCTGGAAATGCACGATATCTGATTTCCGGCAATGTATCCATTGAAGGAGAACTAACCATTGACCCGGGTGCTGAGTTTGATGTAGGCACCGACAAAAAGCTCCAGATTGAAAGTACAGGTGTTTTAATGGCCGATGCTTCGGGCGGTGAGATGATTAAATTTAATGCAGACAAAGCAGAATCCGGATTTTTCTGGAAAGGCATTGCTATTAAATCTTCTGATGCACGCAACAATCTTTCAAATGTTGAAATCAACGCAGCGGGTAATTCTCAGTGGGGAGGCTTTGCTGATTTCGTCGACCTGAAATCTAGTATTGCCATCATGGATGGCGGCAAGCTCACCCTGACAGGAAGTACTATCAGCGATGGAGATGGTTATGGCATGTACATCCGCTATGGAATACTTGAAAACTTCGCCAATAACACTTTCAGCGGCAACAGCTTTACGGCTATAGGACTCGAAGCCGACCAGGCTGGAGCAATTGACCCGAATACCACATTTACCGGTAATGGGTATGATGGCGTAGAAATATTCGGAAGTACACTTACAGCAGAATCTACCTGGGTAAACTTATCCGGTAGTGCGTCCTACAACCTGACCGGAAATCTTAACATGAGCGCAGGTTTAACGTTGGATGCAGGTGTTTACGTTGAGGTTGAGGAAGATAAATTCATTAATGTAAACAGTGGCAGTTACCTTAGCTCTGCCGGCACATCATCAGCGCAGGTGACCATAACCACCTCGAATATGGCGGGGCAACTCCGTTGGGGTGGTATACTCATTAAAACAGCCGATGCCCGCAACTCATTCGATTACACAACAGTAAGCTGGGCAGGTGGTGCAAAAATGGATCTGGATGATTTCGTTGATGTAAATGCCATAATTGGCGGACTGAATAACGGAAATTTAACCATAACGAATTCTACTATTGAGGATAGTGAAAGCTATGGCGTATATTTCCAGGGAACCATCAACGATATTGAGAGTGCCACTGCCAACAACACTTTCAATAATAATCCGGACGGAAATAATTACACGCTTTAAGTCACAAAATAAAATTTAACAAGAAGCCATTCCAGTGATTGGGGTGGCTTTTTTTATGCAATAAGAAACAGAAGCAAGGTGGTTATAAAGAAAAAACCAGCCACTGCAGCAGCAAAATAGAGAATTTTGCGGCGCCATTCGAAATCATCGCGGCTCAGTATTCTACGAATAGAGTTCTGAATACGCAACCGCGCAAAATTATTTTTGATGATTATATCATCTACAATTAGTTCGGCCTTGTATACCTCCATCTCATCGTTTTCGAGCTCTCCGGGATTGTATAAAAGTATTACATGAGTGTTAAGTAAATAATGCTTTAAACGCTCTATGGTTTCAAAAACACTATTTGTTTCTTTTGCATGAGCGCTTACCGAAATAATAACCACATTACGCCGGATTTTCTTCGCGGATTGGCTTTTAAGTTGTTCAAGCAGATCATCGGCGGAATAAAATGTGAAAATTTTATGATTTTCTACGCCCCGGGCAAAAACCTGTTTGAGTACTCGTTGGAAGTCCCGGTCGTCTTCAACAATATAAACAGATGTACGTAATATTTTATGTAAAAAAGCCATAGTTTTAATCTGTCAAAAAGTATAAGATATATCTTTTTTCCGTTTATTCAATTGCTTTTTACTGTTTTTTACATCTAAATTCTCTTTTAAGATCCATTTCCCATCTTCATATTCCAGACCATCAAAGGTTAGGTCAGATCCATAGGCCATTTTTTGTCCCTTTAAAGAAGGTTTGATGGGTGCCATATGTTCAAACACTACCATATCGAGGTCGTCATCGTATAACAACCTCATTGTGGACATGTAAGAGAACTCGAAAATAACACGTTTTTTTCGTTCCTTTTTGAATTTGAAAACGCTTTTACCAAAACGCGGTATACCTCTGGAGTTAAAACTAATTACATCAATAACCTTTCGGTTTATGAATAAATCACCTCCATCCCATGCAAGCAATAGATAATGATTAGGACGTCTTGTTTGGGCCGGTACAATTTCATAATATAAAGCACCATACCATTCATCGGCGCTTAGTACCTTTTGTTCTGGATTCTGAATACTGTCTGATTGATCGTGCAATTCTGTAAGGCGAATGCGCTCTTTATCATCGTCATAATATTGAACAAAGCAATAATAATTATATGTTCCGTCGGGCTTAATTATATTCCAGTTGATCAATCTGAACTTTTCATCAGGCGACATCACTTTGCCAATGGTTTTTAGAGTATCAAATTCATGTTTAAATGAATCTTTATTTTTCAGAACTCTACTAAAAACATCACGTATTGAATCATTTAAAGCCAGCTTATCATTAATATTTTCAATGGTACGCAAACGGGTAAAATAATCATACAAGGTATCGTCTACACTTTTGGCAAGCTCTTTTTGAGCTATTCCAGAAAGGGATAGCCACATCAACACAATCAACATCAATACTCTCAACATTTTCCTTACTTTATTTCTTTTATCTTAACGATTGTAATTAATCTATATTTTTATTCCATTCTATTTCTTTGTCTTCACAAATTTATCGATCAAAGCAACCAACTTTTCAGCAATTTCAATTGCCTGCTCTTTAGATATAATAAGCGGGGGTGCAATGCGAAATGCTTCTGAATTGAAAAGAAAAGGATCGAAAATTATGCCGTTTTGAGCTGCAAACTTCATAAAATCAGGAATAAAAATATCTTCTAAATCTGCGGCAAGAAATAAGCCTTCACCACGCACATTTTTTATGCGTGGATGTTGCATTTTTTCCCGAAAAACAGCGCCTATTTCATTGGCTCTACTGACAAGGTCATCTCGTAAAATTACTTTGAGTGAAGCCAATGCAGCAGCACAGGAAACCGGATGTCCGCCAAACGTTGTAATGTGCCCCAATGCCGGGTTATAAGTTAATTGTTTCATCAAAGAATGTTCTGCCACAAAGGCACCAATTGGCATTCCGCCACCCATACTTTTGGCAATGGTCATAATATCAGGAGTAACGCCAAAATGCTCATGGGCAAAAAGCCTCCCTGTTCTGCCAAAGCCTGTTTGTATCTCGTCAAAAACAAGTAAAGCACCCACCTCATCGCAGCGGCGCCTGAGTGCCTTAACATACTGAATATCAGGGACTATAATTCCCGCTTCGGCCTGAATTGGTTCGACAATTACACAGGCTGTAGTTTGGTCAATTAAGGATAATTCCCCGGATTTATTGAAATTCAAATGTGTAATTCCTGGTAAAAGTGGCCTAAATGGTCTTTTAAGCTGCTCGTTACCGAGTATACTAAGCGCCCCTTGTGTGCCACCATGATATGCATTATGAAAAGCTACAATACCGGAACGACCCGTGGCGCGCTTGGCAAGCTTCATGGCTCCTTCAACAGCTTCGCTGCCGGAGTTTACAAAATATACCGTATTCAGGTGTGCTGCCAGATTTGAGGTAAGCAGCCCGGCATATTGTACTTGCGGCGTTTGAATCATTTCTCCATAAACCATCAAATGCATGTGTTTTGCTGCCTGCTTCTGTACAGCTTCCACTACTTCTGGATGTGTATGGCCTACGTTACTTACCGAAACGCCCGAAACCAAATCAATATATTTTTTCCCGTCAGCAGCGTGTAGAAATATACCTTCGGCACTTACAATTTCTAATCCAAGAGGATCGGTAGTTGTTTGCGCTACATGTTCAAAAAAGAGCTGGCGGTTACTCAGCATTTCAAAAATCGATTATCAGAAAGTGTTTTATTTGGAAATCAGGTTTAAATCGTCCATAAGGTCATCTCTGTACGATTTTCCGATGGGTATTACCTTTGTGCCTGTTTTTTCACCCATCACAATGGTATTATCTTCTATCATATCAACCCTGTTTACGTTGACGATATAAGACCGGTGCACCCGCTTGAATTTATTTTCAGGGAGCTTATTTGCTATGGCTTTCATAGTAAAGTGTATAGTATACCGATGTTCGTAGGTGGCAACAATCACATAGTTCTCGAGCGCCTCAATGTATATGATATCACTATAATTCAGGCGTACAAGCGTAGAGTTTTTCTTCTTGATAAAGATCTCATCACTGGTCTCTCCTGAAACCTGGGCAGCATTATCAAACCGTTTTCGTGCTTTATTAACTGATTTTATAAAACGGGCTAAACTTACGGGCTTGAGTAAATAATCTGTAACATCATATTCGAAAGCTTCGATTGCATATTTCTCTTTGCCCGATATTATGATAATCTGTGGTGGATTGTCCAGTGTATTTAAGAAATCGAGCCCAGACATTTCCGGCATTTCTATATCGAGAAATATTAAATCGATGGTATCCGGACCATTAAACGCCTGAATAGCGTCCATAGCATTATCGTAAGAGGCAATTAATTCTAATGAATCGGATTTTTTTACAAATTCTTCAATAACTTTACGCGACAGTTGATCATCATCAATAATTATGCAATTCATAGCTTCCATGTTTTTGAGCGTCTATAATTTTGGCACTTTTTTATATAAAGAACTTTAAATGCTGTGCAACCCTAAGTCAAAAAATTAGTTACTTTCGTGGCTGCTTGTCCTTTATTAACCGTATAAAATTCAAATATAGTCAATAATTTAGCTAAAAATAGTAATAATATTCATTTTTTTAATCTTTACACCATTGATTTCCGTTTATAAAAGTATAAAGTTAAACATGTTAGCATGAAAATCATCAAATTGCTTTTAGTCACTTTTTTATTGCTGAGCTATATCCACAACATAGCTCAAAACCAGCCCGTGATAGTTAAAACAAAAAATGCAAATTTTGACTGGTCCGTGGTTAACCTTAACAATAAAACATCACCGCCCAGACCACTATTCCCTACTCACTACCAAAAAGCATTAAAAGGAACCGAAAGCAGGTTGTCCAATATTTTTAGCATTTCGTTGTCGTCTGATGCTGCACAAACAAAAATCATAAAACAACTCAACCAACACCCTGAGGTTATTTATGCAGTTAAAAAGCCCGGGGTTCAATTATTCGACACCACAAACGATACCTATATTAACCAACAATACTATCTCGGGCAAATCAATGCTTTTGCAGCATGGGATATAGAACAAGGTGATTCAACTACTGTGGTTGGCATAATCGATACAGGCACAGATTTTACACACGAAGATTTAAACAGCAAAGTGCATCGCAATTATGCCGACCCGATAAACGGAATTGATGACGACTTAGATGGTTTTATTGATAACTTTAACGGTTGGGATTTGAGCGAAAACAATAATAACCCACAGGCCGACATAAACGGACATGGTGTAAAAGTGGCTGGCATAGCTGCAGCAGCTGCTGACAATGGAATTGGAATTGCCGGCTCAGGCCGCGACATTAGCTACTTACCCATAAAAGTTATGAATAGCCATGGAGAGCTCAACACTGCCTGGGAAGGCATTGTTTATGCAGCAGATCACGGAGTAGATGTAGCAGTTTGCTCCTGGGGCGGTGTGGTTGAATCTCCATTTGCCCGGGACATTATCGAATATGCCATTTACGATAAGGATATGGTTATTGTGGCAGCAGCAGGTAACAGCCGCAATGAAGATTTATATTATCCGGCAGTTTACGAAGAGGTTATTTCTGTAGCAGCAACAAATGAAAACGATCAAAAATGGGTTGGATCCACTTATGGTTACCACATCGACATTTCAGCCCCCGGCGAAGGAATTTTATCCACGGCCCTTGGGAATAGTTACAGCAGTGGTTCGGGAACTTCTTATGCAGCTCCATCGGTTGGAGCTATTGCTGCTTTAGTCAGACACCAAAGGCCGCATCTGAATGCTTTTCAGGTAAAGCAACAAGTACAGAACTCATCCTACTATTTAGACACAATACCTCAAAATGTGATCTACGCCGACAAACTGGGAAGTGGCAGGTTAGACGCTCACAAAACGCTCTCAGATACCATGATAAGCGGTGTTGATATTACTGAGATGAATATTAATGGTTCGCTTCGGGCAGGAGATACGGCTTACCTGCATGGGCTATTTAAAAACCACCTGCAAAGTGCTGCTATATCTATAGAAATCGAGTCATTATCAGAATATGCCTCCGTTTTAACTACATCAATGAACGCCGGCATAGTTAACACAAATGAAACATTCGCAATAGAAAATGAGTCATTGCCCATAGTCATCCATAATGATGTACCTTTCGATAAAAAGATAACAATTAAATTTCTAATCGACAACGGACAAAATATTAACAGCCGGTTTTATTCCTTTTATGCCAATCGGTCATACATTAATTTAACCCAAAATGAATTAAATATAACTATTCCGGCCAATGGTCGCCTTGGGTTCAATGAAAGGAGCCCATTACAGGGAAATGGCATATGGCTCAACAATTACAGAAACATGGTGTGGGAAGCCGGGTTAATTTATGGAAACAGCACCAATGAAGTAATCAGCACTTTTTTGAATGCGCCTGAACTACAGACACTCAATATTGCTGACACCAGTTATTTTGGAGAAGAGAAGCTATCAATTGAAGCTGTTATGACAGACACCAACAAGCTAAACAGTATGCAAATCACAACGTTACAAACAGTAAGTATTTCAAACAACCCGGAATTATCATCTGTTGTTTTTCTCAAATATCAGCTTATCAACCAAAGCGACAACACTTACAGCGACTTTCATACCGGTTTGTTTTTTGATTGGGATTTAATTAGCGCAGACAACAATAACATGTTTTTTGATGAGACCAACCAGGTTGCTTATTGCACAAACAACCTGGGAGACAATTTGCTTACAGGCATTAAAGTCTACAACCAGCCTTTTCACCACTATGCTTTTGAGCTTAAAGAAGACACCGAAGGCATAAATATAATCGACGGGTTCACCGATGAAGAAAGGTGGTTTGCCCTTTCCAACGAACGGCAAGAAGCAGGATCGAGTTCAGGAGATGATGTAGCACACCTTGTAGGCACAGAAAGCATGGTTGTATATCCGGGTGATACCATTTCAACAATTTTTATACTGACAGCCGGCTTTCACCTGTCAAACATCATTGGCAACATTCATGAAGCCGAACAATATCTTTCCGGCACCACAGCTATAGCCAACATAGTTACAAAATCAGGTATAAATATTTACCCCCAACCGGCACACAATGTAGCAATGGTAACCTGTGAAACAAAGATGGAGCTATTAGAAGTTTACAGTATGAACGGACAGCTTAAAAAACGCAAGAAGATTAACGATAAGCATTATTCACTTAACACCCGGAATTTGAAAAGCGGAATGTACATTTTGAAAATATCCACAGCAAATGGAAGTACACGCCAATCGAAACTACTGATTTATTAGCACAAACTTTTTTTATTCTTCCAAAAGATCAATGCATTTTGCCAGACTATCTTCCCAATGCGGAATAGCAAGATGAAACTGATTTTTAATTTTACGTTTATCAAGCACGCTATAATAAGGTCGTTTTGCCGGTGTAGGATAATCGCTGGTAGGTATTGGATTAACCTTTACCCGGTTGTTGGCAGTTTGCTGAATTTTCAATGCAAAATCGAACCACGAGCAAACACCTTCATTGGTGAAATGGTATATTCCACGGGAAAAATCTTCTCCTGCCACATATTGCGAAGTAATAGTTTTTATGGCATCAGCCAGATCTCCCGCATAGGTAGGGCTCCCCACCTGATCATCGATTACACCAAGTTGCTTACGCTCTTTCCCTAACCTCAGCATGGTTTTCACAAAATTTTTACCAAATTCGGAATAAAGCCATGCCGTGCGAATAATAATGGCATTTTCGTATGTTTTTTGTATGGATTCCTCACCCAAAGCTTTTGTTTCACCATAAAAATTCACCGGCCTGATAGGGTCATTTTCGATATAAGGCCGAAATCCTTCTCCACTGAATACATAATCTGTCGAAATATGTATTAAAAAGGTATTGAACATTTTACATTTTTCAGCCAATACAAGTGGCCCTTTCTGATTCACTTTAAGGGCCATCTCCTTTTCATTTTCAGCATTGTCTACGGCGGTATAAGCAGAACAATTAATCAACACATCCGGTTGTATTTCCTGCAATTTTGCCTCAACCTGCCTGCGGGAAACAATATCCATTTGGTCCATATCAATACCAAGTACATTAATATTGTCGCAGGATTTTAGCGCTTGTTTAACTTTTTGTCCCAGCTGTCCGTTAACACCAGAAATTAATACAGTTTTCTTAGGCATGAAATTCAAATTTATTTACACAATCTTTAAAAGCAGGATGAGCCTTATCCTTATTGCTTAACCGGGCTTCATCATAAGAAAGGCCCCAGTCAATATCCAATTCACCATCGAAGGGGTTTATACCTCCTTCTGATTCGGGATGATAAAAGGCATCGCATTTATATTGCACCAAAGATAGATCACTCAGTACAGCATAGCCATGCGCAAAACCTTTGGGCACGAGAAGCTGGCGATGATTATCTGCCGTAAGTTTTACGCTATACCAGCGGCCAAAAGTTGGAGAACCTCTGCGCAAATCCACCACCACATCGTTTATTTCACCTTGCACCGCCCTGATTAATTTACTTTGGGCAAAAGGCGGATGCTGATAATGCAAGCCTCTCAATACGCCATATTGGCTCAAAGCCTGATTATCTTGTATAAAATCGTATTGAAGGCCTGCCTGCTCAAAAACCTGCTTATTATATGATTCATAAAAATATCCGCGCTCATCCCCGAATACTTTAGGTTCTATAATTAACAAGTCGGGGATGGGTGTTTCAATAATCTTCATGTTTTTAACTGTTTTTTCTGGCTACTTCAAATAAATACTCACCATACTGATTTTTTTTCAGTTCTTCTGCAAGCTTGAGCAATTGCTCTTTATCAATGAAGCCTTTTTTATATGCTATTTCTTCGATGCAAGCAATTTTCAACCCTTGTCTTGTCTCAATGGTTTCCACATAATTAGAAGCATTGTGCAAACTTTCATGTGTTCCTGTATCTAACCAGGCAAATCCACGTCCAAGCAGTTCAACATTCAGTTTTCCTTCGTTGAGGTACATTCGGTTGAGATCGGTAATCTCCAATTCGCCCCTATCCGAAGGCTTTAATGCTTTAGCTTTTTCAACTACAGTATTATCGTAAAAATACAAACCGGTGACTGCATAATTCGATTTAGGATGTTCGGGTTTCTCTTCTATGCTTAACACCTGGCCTTTTTCGTCGAATTCTGCCACACCGTAACGCTGCGGGTCTTTCACATAATACCCGAAGACTGTAGCCCCTTGAGTTCTTTCAGCGGCATTACTGAGTATACCAGAAAAACTGTATCCGTAAAAAATATTGTCGCCCAGAATCAGACATACCTGATCGTTTCCTATAAACTCATCTCCTATAATAAATGCCTGTGCAAGTCCATCGGGAGAGGGTTGTTCTGCATATTGTATATTTAGCCCGTATTGGCTGCCATCTTCGAATAAATTTTTATAAAGCGGCAAATCTCGGGGGGTTGAAATAATGAGTATATCCTTTATACCAGCCAACATCAAAACAGAGAGCGGATAATAAATCATGGGTTTATCGTAAACCGGAATAATTTGTTTCGAAATACTTTTTGTGATAGGATAAAGTCTCGTACCGGCACCGCCGGCCAGAATAATACCTTTCATATTTTTGAATTTAATGGTTCATTTATAGAATATTACCAGGTATCGAAATTACCTGATTTCAAAAGATTATCAAAATAAGTTATTGTTTTTCCAAGCCCCTGACGCAAGGCTATGGAAGGTTCCCATCCATCAAGTAATTCATGAGCTTTCGATATATCGGGTCGCCGTTGTATCGGGTCATCATCGGGTTTTGGTAAATACACTACTTTCGAAGTGGAACCGGTCATCTCCAATACCATATCGGCAAGTTCCTTTATGGTAAACTCTCCGGGATTTCCCACATTAATAGGTCCGGTAATTTTGTCGTCGGTTTGCATCATGCGAATCATTCCTTCCACAAGATCGTCAACATACTGAAAGCTGCGGGTTTGGCTACCATCGCCGTAAACTGTAATATCCTGGTTTTGGAGCGCCTGAATTATGAAGTTTGAAATTACCCGGCCATCACTCGGGTGCATGCGGGGGCCATATGTATTAAAAATTCGTATAATTTTTATCCGGACTTTATTTTGAATATGATAATCCATAAATAAAGTTTCAGCGCAGCGCTTGCCTTCATCATAACACGACCTACGGCCAACGGGGTTTACATGCCCCCAGTAGTCTTCGGTTTGCGGATGCACTTTGGGGTCGCCATAAACTTCTGAAGTAGAAGCCTGGAGTATTGGGGCTTTTATACGTTTAGCCAGACCCAGCATATTGATGGCACCCATAACAGAAGTTTTTACTGTTTTGATTGGATTATACTGGTAGTGTATTGGAGAAGCCGGGCAGGCCAGATTGTAAATTTCATCTACTTCGGCATAGTAAGAGGTAGTTACATCGTGTCTGACGACTTCAAAGAACGGGTTGTCCCTCAAATGCAGGATATTTCGTTTGTCGCCTGTAAAATAGTTATCAAGCGAAATAACCTCATATCCTTCATTTAAAAGCCTCTCACACAAATGTGAGCCCACAAAACCGGCTCCACCGGTAACAAGCGCTTTTTTCATAGGTAGTTGTAATACTTTTTTCTTTTAACAATTCTATCTGAGTTCAAAATTAAGGCTTTTAAGGTATTTTTAGTGCTAAAAACAAAAAAAGACTGCCTTTAAAGGTCAGTCTTTTTTTGGAAAATTGAAGATAATTATTGTCCCACATTAATCATCCAGTTTCCATTTGTCTTTACAAATCGGGAGTTGGCGGGCTCTTTATCTCCGTTACCATACGCCACTTCTGCGTGTACAGTGCAACTTTTTCCATCCTCAGCAATTTCTTCCTTAAGAATATTGACCTTTTTAATTCCGCCTTTCTTTTCAATTTGGCCTTTACTCATTTCAAGCATCTTTTTAAGTTTTTCACGGTCTTCTGTTGTAATTTCATCTCCTTTGGTGTCCAGCCTGTCTATCACATAATCATATTCACCATCAGCAATACTTAAATATACTTTTTCAGTGATATCGCCGGGGGCTTCATCATTACCACAAGCAAAAAACATTGTAGTAGATGCTGCTAAAACAGTAAATAAAAACGCTAACTTTCTCATAAGCATAAATTTAGTTGTTTGTATAAGAATAAATTTGTTGGATTTTCTTATTTTTTAATATTGTACCGGGAAATATTATTGGTATCTGTTTTGGAAAATACAGGGTATCCATATTGCCCGACAGAATATCGATATTGCATTTTTGGTACGCATTACGCACCAATTCGGTACAGTACAATTTGGATGTATCGTGTAAATCATAAGCCCCATCAAATTCAACTTCCTCATTAAATATTCTTTTCACATAATTGCCAATTATTTCTCGCTGATAATTATTCAGCTTTAGCCTATATACAGCCCCAGCAGATGCGTTGTCATAATCCCAAAAATCTGACAAGGGTTCAATCCTCACCTTGTTCTCAGTTTTATTATCGGCCGGCACAGCATGCACAACAGTACAATCTCCATTTTTATTTATATGGGCTATTCCTACATGAGAATATCGGACACTACCATCAGCTTTCAAAACTGCATAGCTTTCAATACTCTTTCCTCTCCTAAAAACTAAATCGCCCTCATAAATCCTGGGCAGTTCGTAAATGTTGTATCCAATATTTTCTGAATCATTAAAAACGAAAGTCCGAATTATGGAAACATCCAAAATGGTGAGTAATGCTATGACAAAAATCAATGGATTCATTCGATGGCTTTAGTGTAAAGATAGCAAAAAAAACACAGGGCTTTTGAAAAATAGTTAGTTAACACCAAATTAATAGCTACCGTAAACGGTTATACCGTTAAAAAAACTGAAGTCACAAATAAAATGGGTATGTGAGTTGTCTGTATGCCGCACTATATTGATGCCGCCCAAATTCCTCAATAATCAACTCTTCCGGCTCCATTGGTTCATACTTATAGCTTAATTCAACGAGCATACGATGAGGAGGTTTGCCGGGAGTAGGTTTTACAAATGTGAGGGTTGAAATAAACAAACCATTTATTTGGCAAATATACTGAAGCTCAGACTTTGCAGTTGTTGGCAATATCAAAGAAATGCGGCCATGAGCGGCCAGTACTAAAGCAGAACTTTTAATAAGTTCATCTAAACTTAAAGATTCATTATGCCGGGCTGTTGCTCTGCTGTTCTGTGGAGGTTTCAATGTGCTGTTAAAAAAAGGCGGATTGCTTACAATATGGTCATACTTTCTCGTGGAGGTTTGCGCAAAAAAATTAAAGTCTTGATGGTACAATAGTATTCTATCGCTCCATTTGCAGGCCAATACATTTTCTTCTGCTTGTTTAAATGCACCCTCATCAATTTCAACACCCGCTATTTTGGACTTATTGGTACGTTGAGCTGCCATAATAGCAATCAGGCCTGTGCCCGTGCCAATGTCTAAAATATGAGTTGATTGTGAAAAGTTTGCCCAGGCACCCAACAGCACGCCATCTGTTCCAACCTTCATGGCCGTGCGATCCTGGTTGATTTTAAATTGTTTAAACTGAAACCATTGATTAGCCATTGATTAAAACTTTTCGAAAATACCCAGACCAAATAAAGCAAAATCATATTTCACCGGGTCCTCCACGTCAAATTCCTGTAAGGTGCTTGTAATCTCTTCCACAGCGCTCCAGTCATTTGAACGCCGCGTTAGAAGTCCCAGCTTTCTGCTTATACGACCCGTATGAACATCTAACGGAAGATATAATGCCGAAGGTTTTACAAACTTCCACATGCCAAAATCTACTCCTCTGTTATCGTCTCGCACCATCCACCTCAACATCATATTCATTCGTTTGGCGGAAGAGCCTTTGGCCGGATTTGATAAGTGTTTTTGCGCACGTCCTGGTTTTTTGTGTTGAAAAAACCGGCAATGAAACAAAATAAGTAAATCATAAATATTTCCTGCTTCTTTATATAAATGCTCAAAACAATTTCCAAGGGATCCGTATTCAGCAACTAACTTTTGCAATGCTTCTATAAAGTAAACTAAATCACTATCTTTAAAAGTACGATAAACAAATTTTTGAAACCGTTTAAAATCGTCTTTCCCCGCATTTTGCACAAATTCATAAGGGGCATAATCCATCAATTGCATCATTTCCATGCCCTTTTTTACAATCATAGGTCTTTGCCCCCAGGCAATTGTAGCTGACAGAAATGCTGCGATCTCTATATCTTCTTTTTTCTTAAAAAGATGTGGTACAGCAATGGGATCATTTTCAATAAATTCGCTTCTGTTGTATTGCTCATATTTCTCCTCAAGCAATTCTTTAACCAAGAGTCGGGCAGCTTCGTTTGTCATTTATATAAATAGTTTTCTCATTAGTGCAATTTTAATTATTTTTGGGTCTTTTTAAAAGATTTATGGAAGAAGCTGTAGCACCAGTAATATTATTTTTGAAAGGCATAGTGATTGGTCTTGCTGTATCAGTGCCCATGGGCCCGATTGGGGTTTTATGTGTTCAAAAAACCATCAATAAAGGAAGGCTACATGGTATGCTATCTGGTTTTGGAGCAGCATTTGCGGACACTGTTTTTGCCATAATAGCGGTTTTTGGATTAACGGTAACTAAAAAAATTTTATTGGAATACCGTATAGAACTCCAGATATTGGGTGTAATTGTGCTTTTAGGACTTGGAGCTAAAATTTTCTTTTCAAACCCGGTGACCCAGATTCGCCGACGGGCCAGAAATAAAGGACAAGGTATTTTTGGTGACTTCATTTCGGTTTTTTTCCTCACATTAAGTAATCCATTAACAGTACTTTTCTTTGGAGCCACCATTGCCGCATTAAGTATTCACGAGACAGACCATTACCTGATGTCGCAATTAATACTTGTTGGTGGCATTAGTGCTGGAGCAATGAGCTGGTGGATCGGGCTAACGTCCATTGTAAATATCTTCCGTCACCGCTTCAGACTCAAACAATTATGGTGGATCAATAAAATATCCGGCATTGTTATTCTCACATTGGCAATTATTGCTGCTGTGCTTTTGGTTTTGCGCCATTTTGGACAGGTTGACGGTTTATAATCTCACCATCCCGCAGTTCCACAATTCTATCGGCCAAACCGGCCAACTCCTTGTCGTGCGTTACTATAATAAAGGTAAGGTTAAACTCATCCCGCAATGCAAAGAAAAGCTTATGTAACGATTCTTTATTAGCGGTATCGAGGTTACCAGAAGGCTCATCGGCCAAAATTACCTTTGGCCTGTTCATCAGAGCCCGAGCCACCGCCACACGTTGCTGCTCCCCACCGGATAATTCTGATGGTTTATGATCTACTCTCGAAGTAAGACCCATTTTCTTAAGCAACATCATTGCGTTTTCGCGGGCATCTCTCATACTGTGACCTTTAATTAGTGCAGGTATACTAACATTTTCCCATGCACTAAACTCCGGTAATAATTGATGAAACTGAAAAACAAACCCAATATTATCATTACGAAAACGTGCAAGGCCCTGCTGTTTAAGTTCGAATGGGTTTTGCTCATCGAACCAAACCGAGCCACTATCAGCCTTGTCGAGGGTTCCCAAGATTTGTAACAAGGTTGTTTTTCCGGCACCGCTCGGCCCCACAATAGTAACAATTTCACCTTGCTTAATGCATAAATCCACATCCCGCAACACGTGCAAATCTCCGTAATATTTATTTAACTTTTCTACTTTTATCATATTTAAAGTTCAACAGGTTGAGCATAAGTGATTATACGCAAAATTAAGATTTAAAATTGATAATGAGACATTCAAAATAAAAAACCCCGACAAAAATTTGCCGGGGTTTCATGTAGTTTATATTTGAATTACTTTTTGGCTCCTTTGAGTGCGCGTTTACGTTCATCAGCTTTTACGGTATCGTAAACTACCGGTGTAGCAATAAATAATGATGAATACGTACCCACTGCAACACCAACCAACATGGCAAATATAAATCCGCGGATCATTTCACCACCAAAAATAAAGATGGTAAGCAGTACCACGAATGTACTCAACGATGTACTAAATGTACGGGCGAGTGTGCTGTTAAGTGCTGTATTGAGGATCTCTTTTCGTCCTCGTTTCTTATAAAGCCCGAGATACTCACGGATTCGGTCAAATACTACCACAGTATCGTTAATAGAGTAACCTACAACAGTAAGAATGGCTGCAATAAATGATTGATCTATCTCCATGGAGAAAGGCATTATGGTATAGAACAGCGAGTAAAGACCCAATATAAATAACACATCGTGTAAAAGGGCTGCAACGGCGCCTAAACCGAACTGCCAATTGGAGAATCGTATTAAAATATAGAGGAAAATGATTATCAGCGAGAAAATTATCGCATAAATAGCTGATGTTTTAATATCATCTGCAATGGTTGGTCCTACTTTCTGCGAACTCATACGGCCGACGTTCTTATCCTGGTCTGACACAAACATCTGGTAATCAACATCACCAAAATGTGGTTTCAGGCCTTGATAGAGTTTTGCTTCAACATAATCATCAACATCTACTTCGTTACCTGAAGCCACTCCTGTAATTTTATAAAATTCTTGCCTGTTTGCTTCTGTTAACTCATAATCAGTATCTATCAGATATTTGGTAGTTACCTTAATCTGATTATTTCCACCAAAAGTTTTCACTTGAGGGGCTTCACCAAATACATCTTCGAGGTCATTTTTAATTTTGGTTACAGAAACATCGTCCTGAAAACGCACAATATAGTTGTGTCCTCCGGTAAAATCAACACCTAGATTCAGTCCACGTGTAACCAATGAGCCAACGCCTACAATAATAACAATACCTGAGATGGCGTAAGCAATTTTACGTTTTTCGATAAACTTAATGGCTGTATTTTTAAATGCATTCTGCGTAAGTTTGGTAGCAAAAGCAATATTTTTCTTTTGACCAAGTAGGCCTTCATATATAAGGCGTGTAATAAAAATTGCAGAGAATAAAGAGGTAATGATACCAATACCTAACGTAATGGCAAATCCATAAATAGGTCCTTTACCAAAATAACCAAGTATTATGGCGGTAAGCAAGGTTGTTAAGTTGGAGTCAATAATGGCAGAGTAGGCATTTTTATAACCATCAGAAATTGCCATTCTCAAACCTTTACCGGCGTTTAACTCCTCTTTTATTCGCTCATAAATCAGCACATTTGCATCTACAGACATACCGATTGTCAATACAATACCGGCAATACCCGGGAGTGTAAGGACAGCTCCGAGCGATGCGAGTATACCTGAAATGAAAAACATGTTTGTGATAAGGGCAAGATTGGCTACCCAACCGGCATGCCGATAGTATAAAACCATGTAAACCATTACAATAAGGAACGCTATCAGGAATGACCACAAACCTTTTGTAATGGATTCCTGACCAAGAGAAGGTCCAACGATTTCTTCCTGGATAATATGCGCAGGGGCTGGTAATTTACCTGACTTCAATACGTTTGCAAGGTCTTTAGCCTCAGCAACTGAAAACTGCCCGGTAATAGATGAACGACCACCTGTAATCTCCTGATTAACTCTAGGATAGCTATATACGTAATTATCGAGGACAATGGCAATTTGGTTGCCAATATTATTTCTTGTAAGGCGGGCCCATTTTTTTGCACCTTCTGTATTCATAGTCATAGAAACCTCTGCACTACCACCTGTCTGACTATTGAAATCGGCGCGTGCATCGGTAACGACATCACCAGCCAATGCGGGTTCACCTTCCATGTTGCTAACCTTAAGTGCAACAAGCTCGTAAATGTTACCTTCTTCATCAATGGGCTGTACATTCCAGCGGAACTTAATACGCATTGAGCGCGGGAATATTTCCTGCACCTCTGGCATATGGAGGTATTCATTAACCTGTGCTGTATCGCTAAAATGGGCATAACCTACAGATGCACCTGGCATTAATTTATTATCTTGTGACACACGAGGCATCAACACAGAAAACAATGGATTCTGTTCACGCATCTTTGCATCTGACATTGAAGTTGAATCTTCGGCAATTAATGTAGAATCCTCAGAGAGCAAATCCTCATCTTCTGACAACAAATCCTGGTTTTCTTCGACTTGCTTGCTTTCCGCTTTAGCCTGAACAGCTTCACCTTCTTTATCAGCCGCCTGCACACTGTCTTGTTGTGCTTTTTCTATTTGTTCTAAACTGCGAATTTTCTCATTTGCCCTGTACAAGTATTCATAAACTTGTTTATTACTGTGTGTTTCCCAAAATTCAAGTTTCGCGGTTCCTTTCAGAAGTTTACGCACACGCTCCGGGTTTTTAATACCGGGTAATTCAATTAATATTTGGCCATCTGTTTCCAGCGGTTGAATTACAGGTTGTGCCACACCAAAACGGTCGATACGATTACGTAATACATTAAAGGCGTTTGAAATGGCACCATCAGTTTCGTTACGAATTACGTCAAGTACCTCCTGGTTGGTTGAGTTGAAGTTAACTTTTTCGCGCAAATCTTTGGTGCTAAAAATAGTAGCTAAACGTCCTTCCGGAGCAATTTCCTCATATGCACGACCAAAAAGCGTTACAAAATCTTCTTGTGTTTCTTTTTGGTATTCTTTTGCTTTTTCAAGAGCCGCCAAAAAATCAGGATCATCGCTATTTCCAGCTAATGCCTCAATTATATCAGATACTGATATCTCCAGAATAACGTTCATTCCCCCTTTCAAGTCAAGTCCAAGGTTAATTTCACGTTCCTGACATTCGCGGTAGGTAAATTCACGGATTCCGATAAAGTTATAGACCGGTTCTCCCGCGATAGAATCCAGGTAATGACTCTCTTTTTTCTTTTTAAGCTCGTCTAATTCTTCCTCACTTAACTCTTTCTCAGATTTTTTTGCCTTTGCAACATATCCCTCTGCATACTCTTCAGCATCATTAGATACCATTGAAGTAACAAAAGTAAACGATAACTGGTAGACTACTACCAATGCCAGTGCAATTGCAATAAACCTAATTACTCCTTTATTCTGCATTTCGTTTGGTTTTTGATAATGATTTCAATTTTTTGCCAATTAATCGGGCAAATATATTCAAAATTTTTTAAATACATGACGTATTAGCACATTGATCTCAAGATTAAAAATTCAAGTCGAACCTGCTGATAACTGAAACGTTCCGGGTAAGTGCGCTGTGCACTATTTTTGAATATTTTCACTTAACGGCAAACCAAATTCCTCCACCATTTTAATATCCATCTTTTCCAGCGCTTTCATAACCGGTTCATAAATCTCTTTAACAACAGGCCGATAAACGCCTGCAAGTGCTATTTCTCCCTGTAAAATTTTATCGACCGCCACGGCTGCAGGTAACGCAACGGTACGGGCTACAGAGGTAAAACCTTTGGGGTCACCGTAATCGAGCAGACGGGATTTTACAACCTCTTTTTCTCCACTTTTCTTTTTAATTAAAAACACATGCTGCATGGCCACCATATCGCGATCGTTCTCTTCCATCCACATTTTATCAATCATCAAATCCGAAGTAATTTCAAAAGCGGTATCTTTTCCACGTTCCATGTTTTTATTGTCGAGAAGCCCCAACCACTCAATAGATTTTATAGCATCGGAATTTACAGAAATACCCAGTTTATCAGCTATAGCTTGTTTCAGGTCAGCACCTTTCAAACCGGCCATTTCTTTCACAAAATCTGCATAAGTTTTGCCTGTAAAATCGTGTTCGTCAGTTTCAATTAAATTTAGTTTTTTTATGGCATCTAAGGTTGAACACCAACTTTTATGTCTAAAGGTTCCTCTAAATAATGTTTTAACCTCAGGAATCCTATAAATGTCAATATAGTCAATCGAGTTTCGATTTGGATATACATCCATTGTGCCTACATCCGGAAAATTAATCTCAAAAATATCCTGAAACAAGTCCTTAGGATCCACGTAAATTTCTTCTCCCTTATGCAAGTATGTAGCATCGTTTTTACTGGCAAGAATCACTCCCTTGGGGCTCCATGAGAACTTGTATCCCAATGGATTATCTACGTCTTTAGGGTCTGGTAAAGCCCCCGTAATTGAAAAAAAATCTTCCACCTCTCCTTCAGCATCGTGCACTTGATCTATGATGCGCATGGCAGACATATGGTCAATTCCCGGATCCACACCAATCTCATTGAGTAAGAGCACATTCTTATTTACAGCTTCCTCATATAAATTTTGCATTTCGGGCTTCACATAAGATGTAGTTACCATGTGCTTTTGATGCTCCAGGCATACCTTAGCTACCATTACATGAAATTTATAAGGTAAAAGACTTACTGTAAGATCATGTTGCTTAACTAAATTGTGAAGACGCTGCTCGTCCTCGGCATTCCAATAAACAAACTGTCCATTTGGATGGTTATTTAGTAATTGCACTGCTCTTTCCTCGTTTATACTAGCTACAGTTACATGATACTGTTTCTCGAGTAAATATTCGATGATAGGGCCGGCAACCATACCTGAACCTAAAATTAAAACGCTTTTCATAAGAGTTATTTTTCTGTTAATGCTTATCGCATCAAACTATTTCACATGTTTATAATTAATTTGCTATGCAAAAATCATCACTTAAAAACAGGTTTGATGATTTTTGAACGGTCATTTCATTATAAAATTAAACATCAGCGAAAATATAAGATTATTGCACAGCATAAAAGGTATTTTATCATTTTTTGCAGACTCAACATATAACAAGTGTTATATACAAACATACTCAACAGAGGCATAACCATTTCCACACGCAGGATCATAAAAAACAAAAGGCAGGTAGTCTTTGGCAAATTTTGTTGCAAATACCTTTTATTAACCTTATTTTTGCCGCATTAGCAAATAACCTAATTAACTCAGGTAATATGAAAAAGCATACAATTTTAGCTATTGTTCTTTTATCTGCTATCTCATTGGCCTTTGGTCAAAAGGGCAGCATTAGCATGGAAATGATTAACGAAATGCATAAAGATTTCAACACAGATAAAGAAAATATAATGCGTATGAATGCAATTTCGAACAACAGTATAAAAGAAATTGCACTTAGCCGCAGCAACCTAAGTGGAGTTGAACATCATTTTAAATATAAAGTTGATGTAAGCGGCATTACAGACCAGCAAAAATCAGGACGTTGCTGGCTATTTACCAGTCTGAATGTAATTCGCCCCAAGGTAATTGAAAAATATGATTTGTCGGAATTTGTATTCTCGCAAAACCATTTATTCTTCTGGGATCAGTTTGAAAAAGCCAACTTGTTTCTTGAAAATATCATTCAGCACGCTGACGAAGATTTAGACAGCCGTTACAACCAATGGTTACTAAAATCGCCCATCGGTGACGGGGGCGTATGGAACTCCTTTACAAACCTTGTAACTAAATATGGCTTAGTACCACAAAGCATAATGCCCGAGACGCATAATTCAAAAAACACAGCTTACATGCGACGCCTGTTAAGGCGAAAAATTCGCGAATTTGCTCTTGAACTCAGGAATATGCACAACGAGGGAGCCAAACCTAAAGCAATTGAAAAACGAAAAGTTGAAATGATGGGCATAGTATACAAAATGCTCGCGCTTAATTTGGGTGAACCACCACAAAATTTTGAATACCGGTTCGTAAACAAAGAGGAAGAATTGGGGGAAAGGAAGAACTATACACCTCAGGAGTTTGCAAAAACCATTTTGCCAGATATCAATTACGATAACTACGTAATGTTAATGAACGATCCCACTAGAGCATATCACAAACTGTACGAAATTGATAACGATCGTAATGTAATGGAGGGCATGAACTGGAAATATATAAACCTGCCAAATGATGAGCTGAAACAATATGCCGTGACATCAATTAAAGGAAACGACGCCATGTATGCCTCCTGTGATGTTGGCAAACAACTTAATAACGACATAGGTTTATTAGACCCGGCCAACTACAACTATGAAAGTGCATATGGTATAAAATTCAACATGGATAAAAAAGCCAGAATCCTAACACGCGAAAGTGGTTCCAGCCATGGAATGGCATTAATTGCCGTTGATGTTGATGCACAGGAAGAACCCGTAAAATGGCAATTTGAAAACAGTTGGGGAAGCAAAAGCGGACACAATGGCTATCTTTCATTTACAGACAAATGGTTTAACGAGTACATGTTTAGAGTAGTTATACATAAAAAATATTTACCAGAAAAGGTACTTAAAATCTTAGAACAGAAACCTACCATGTTGCCACCATGGGACCCGATGTTTAAAGCAGACGAATAGATAAACTATAATTCTTAAAAACAAAAAGACAGCGGTAAAATATTTATCGCTGTCTTTTAATAATTGATTATTGCTATGCAAATCAATGAAACCAATACTGAAACATCGCGCATACTCAAAATTGGTCAAAAAGCGCGCAAATTACAAGAAGAACAAAACACACCCTACCTGATGCTACACCGGGGAGTTAATGCTGTAGTGAATATAGATATAAACGACATAGCAAGATCTATTGACTTTAACTCAACAGACATACAAGTGTACCCCGGCACAGCGGGAAAAGAAAAACTTCGCAGGGCAGTTTCCGACAGTTATTTTAAAGGAAAAGCCAACCCCGACAATATTCTTATAATGCCTGGCGGCATTAGTGGTCTTGATATAGCATTTCAAAATATTCAGGTAGATGCCATTACTCTGCCCCATTTTTTCTGGGGCTCATATGCTCAGCTTGCCAGGCTACGCAAAATAAAACTGAACGCTTACCCAAACCTGCAGACGGTTATAAAATACCCCAACAAGTTCACCAATCAATTGGTCATAATTAATGATCCGGGAAATCCTCTTGGAGAAAAGCATGCGGATACCGATATTTTTAATGCAATAGACAGGTTGTACCAGGAAAAGATTCTTGTATTAGTTGACAGCCCCTATCGCAAAGTATTTACAGATGAGGAGGATGATCTATACGAGCGGTTACTTGATTTTCCCAATGTAATTATTGTAGATAGTTTTAGTAAATCAATGGGATTGAGTGGACAAAGAATAGGATTTATGCACAATCAGGATAAAACCTTTATTCAGGAAGCGAAACAACGACTTTTATATGCAACCAATGGCGTTAATGCATTTGCACAGGAACTCGTTTACCGGTTAATAAGTACAGAAAAAGGCAAAGAAGCAATTCGAAAATTTAGAACAGAAACCAGCTCTGCAATCGCCAAAAACATAGATTTTTTGATTAACAACAACCTACTGTCCACCGAATTTTATAAAAACAGCAAACCAATGGGTATTTTTGCAAGTATAAAGAGGAAAGAAGAAGAACTACTTGCAAATAAAATTAGTGCCGTTTCGATGTCATATTTCAGTATTGACCCTGAGAAATATAAAAATCACTCCCGAATATGTGTATCGGTGCCGCACGAAGAGTTTGTAAAATACTTAAACCCATTGGTCAAATAAATGTGTGGAATAGCTGGATATTGGCTTAAAAGCGAAAATGCAACTTCTCAACTTACGAATCTGGAAAATGCTGTTAAAAGGCTCAATAAAAGAGGCCCTGACTATAGCAACTTTTTCCATAAGGATAACGTAGCGTTGGGGCATGCGCGTTTGTCCATTATCGACACTTCTGCTTCAGCCCATCAGCCTTTTACAGACAGCTCCGGTAAATTCACAATAACATTTAACGGGGAAATTTACAACTTCAAACAACACCGAAAAATACTCGAAAAAGAAGGGGTTAAATTCCGAACCAATTCAGACACAGAAGTTTTACTCGAACTCTTTAAAAAATATCATACAAAAACACCCGCTATCCTCAATGGATTTTTTGCGTTTGCCATTTACAACCATTCCACACATGAAGTATTCATAGCGAGAGACAGATATGGCATAAAACCGCTCTACATTTCAGAAGATGACCGCCAAATATGCTTTGCATCGGAAATTAAGGCTTTACAGGAATTCAACATCGACAAAACACCTGATTACTCATCCATTAGCCGCTATTTTCAGCTTAATTATATCCCAGGCCCTGACACCATTTTCAAAAAAGTGAAACAGATAATGCCGGGAACTTCAATGCTAATCAATAGCAGTGGGGTAAAAACACTTAAATATTATACTCCTCCCCAGCAGCCCGGTTACGAAGGTGGCTACAATGAAGCCCAACAGAAACTTAAAGCATTAATGCTTAAATCGGTAGAAAAAAGGCTAATTGCAGATGTACCCTTAGGAACTTTTTTAAGTGGAGGAATTGATTCATCCATTATTGCGACACTCACAGCAAAGATAAACCCCAACATCGAAAGCTATTCCATAGGTTTCCCGGACGAACCATATTTCGACGAAACACAATATGCAAAAGCCGTAGCAAATAAAGCAGGCCTTAAGCACCACATCATCAATGTGCATTCGCGCGACATGCTCGAAGCATTAACCAATGTGTTAGATTATATGGATCAGCCTTTTGCCGACTCCAGTGCTATACCCGTTTACATTTTAAGCCGCGAAATAAAAAAGCACGTTACAGTTGCCCTCTCTGGCGATGGCGCAGATGAACTATTTGGAGGTTACCGCAAACACATGGCCCATAAACGCGCATTAAACCCATCATTCTTTAATACATTAATAAAAACAGCTGGTCCTATTTTAGAGCTCACACCACAGTCAAGGCAAAATAAAATCGCTGACAAGGCACGCCAGGCAGCAAAATTCAGTCGTGGCATTAAACTTCAGGGCATCGAAAGATATTGGTTTTGGGCAAGCATATCTTCCGAAAGTTACGCCAGAGAACTTGTATTAAATGCTCCTGCAAATGATTCCATAAAACCATGGGATTCATTAGGCTTGAACATTCCGAAACAACACGAGTTACACCATATACTAAATGCTGATATAAAAATGCTACTTCCAAACGATATGCTCACAAAGGTTGACATGATGTCGATGGCCAATAGCCTGGAAGTACGCGTTCCTTTTCTCGACCACGAGCTCGTGGACTTTGCAATGCAACTACCAACCAATTATAAAATCAACAAAAACCAACAGAAAAGAATCCTGCAAGATACTTTTAGAGACGAATTACCAGAAATATTGTATAACCGGCCCAAGAAAGGTTTTGAAATACCTTTGGGGAACTGGTTTCGCAATGACCTGTTTGATTTCATATTTCATGAAATACTTAATGAAGAAAAAATAAAAAAACAAGCAATATTAAACCACAGGACCATTGCCAATTTGCGGACCCAACTCATGAGCGCAAGCCCCGGAGATGCTCCGGCCAGAATTTGGGCGCTTATAGTTTTTCAGAACTGGTGGGATACTTACATGAATTAAAAAGAAAATCTATGCCTAAAGTTTTACGCATTATAAACAGATTTAACCTGGGAGGTCCAACATACAACGCTGCCTATTTAACACGCTACCTGACTGATAAAGGATTTGAAACAAAACTGGTAGGTGGTGTCTCCCTGGAATCCGAAGCTGACTCCATGTTCATTTTAAACCAATTGGGCATAGAAGCCGAAATTATTCCGGAAATGCACAGGTCTCTCAACCTCATTAATGACCGGAAGGCTTATCTCAAAATCAAAGAAATTATTAAGCAATTTCAACCCGATATTGTGCATACCCACGCATCAAAAGCAGGCACATTAGGCAGGCTGGCCGCGATACAGTTAGGTGTTCCGGTTATAGTGCATACTTTTCATGGACACGTATTTCATTCCTATTTTTCCGGGGCAAAAACCTCTGTATTTAGGAAAATAGAACAATATCTCGCCAGTAAAAGCACAAAAATTATTGCTATAAGTAATAAACAAAAACAAGAATTATCAAATGAATTCAAGATAGCCCCTCCAGGCAAATTTGAAGTCATACCTTTAGGCTTTGACCTCGCCCGCTTTAGACAAGACCATTTAGACAAGAGAGTAGCCTTCAGAAAACGGTGGAATCTGGATGAGAATGATTTTGCAATAAGCATTGTAGGCAGGCTGGTACCCGTAAAAAATCACAAACTTTTTATTGAATCTATAGCCAGATTAAAATCTACATGCCAAAAACGCATCAAGGCCATTATCGTGGGAGATGGTGAGTTGCGGGAAGCATTACTCAAACATTGCGAACTTGCAGGCCTGAAAACAAGTTCTGACGGACAAGGAGATAAAAATGCAGATATAATATTTACTTCATGGCTTCGCGATGTGGACGAAGTATATGCCGGAAGTGAATTGGCAGCTCTTACATCATTTAACGAAGGAACACCAGTGAGTCTTATTGAAGCTTTAGCTGCCGGCAAACCAGTAGTATCAACAAAAGTAGGTGGAATTGAAGACATCGTGAAACACAAAACCAATGGCCTCCTGGTGGCGTCAGATAATATAAACGCCTTCTCAAAAGGTTTGCAATCACTAGTGCTGGATGACAAACTCAGAACAGAAATGGCTATTGAGGCCAAAAAAAGTATAAATGGACAGTTCAGTTATAACAGACTCGTAGAAGATACATCAAGGTTATACAATAAGTTATTGTCTCAGGCAATTTAGTCAATGTACATAAAAAAATATATCTTTGGAAGTTGATAAAGGCTTTAAAATGAAAATAAACAGTTCCAGATTTATATTATGGTTGGTTATTGCACTTACAACCTTTAGCTCCTGCAAAGTATTGCAGCCCAACCGTATGTTTAAAACCGACAGCGATTTTGCGTATAATGAATTCAAACCGGTTGATACCAAAGAGTATAAGGTACAACCTTACGATATCATTAGCTTAAGCATAACTACAAACAATGGCCTTACATTAATCAACATTGGTAATCAACAAGGCAGCAGCAGGGGAAACCTGCGCAGAGAAATAGAATACCTTGTGGAATACGACGGATATGTAAAAGTACCGACATTAGGCAGGGTCCATATTGCAGGAAAAACCATCAGGGAAGCCGAAGCATTTTTAGAAAAACAGTACGCAGCGTATTACAAAAACCCATTCGTCCTGTTAAGAGTAAACAACCGTAAAGTATACGTATTCAAAGGTGGTGGAGGTCAGGGCTCCGTCATCAACATTCCGGAAGACAGGCTAACCCTCATTGAAGCACTCGCTATGAGTGGAGGTATACCTGACAGCGACAAAGCTTATAAAATTAAACTTATCAGAGGAGATTTAAGTAGTAATCCAGAAGTTTACCGATACAACATATCTTCACTTGAAGATGTACAGGGGAGCAATTTGCTGCTTCAGGCCAACGATATAATTTACATTGAAAGCCGGCCACGTTACGCAAGAAGAGTATTGACAGAAATAACACCATACCTTACCATTCTTAGCACATTTTTATTAGTATACAATCTGTTTTAACCATGCAAAACCGAAAAATACCTATTGTTAACGATACTTTCGACATTGTTACTTTCAAACGAATCTTATACAGATCCGCTTGGATAGGTCTTTTTATAATACTACTCGCGGTTGGTGCAGGATTTCTTAAAATCCGTTACACAGCGCCACTTTACGAGGCTAAGTCGGTACTTCAGATTCAGGAAGATAAAAAAACAAGTCAGGTTTTCCAGTTAGATGATCTCTATGACGACAACAAAAAACTAAACAAAACCATTGCCTTAATCAGATCAAAGGAATTTTTGAAGCGCACATTTGCAAAACTTCCACTCGACATACGCTATTTTGTAGAAGGTGCATTTCTGAGCGATGAAATTTATGAATCATCTCCATTTAAAATTCAATATAAAATTAAAGACAGTAAAGCTTATGGCACACCTGTTTATATATCTTTTGAAAACAAAAAAGATCTTATTTATGAATATGAATACAGAGATGAAACACACCGGGTCCAAGGCAAGGCAGGCGAATGGACCGACCTGTGCATATTAAAGTGTAAAGCAGAAGTGGTTCGCTACAAAGCAATTCAAAACATGTACGAAAGTGCAAAGCAAAACAGCTACTACTTTGTAATTTACAACGATGAACAAATATTTGAAGAGCATAGTAAAAAACTAAGCATAAAACTCCTAAGCAGCAGCTCCAACTCTATAGAGATATCTTACCAAAGCCACAACAGCCAGCAGGCAGCAGAACTTGTAAATGCTATAGCAAGAGAATTCCAACGATTCGAGGTTGAAAAGAAAAAAGAAAGTGTGCAAAATATACTTGCATTTATTGAGCGACAACTAAAAAACGTGTATAAAACCCTCGACACTACCGAATCGAAACTGCAAAAATTCAAAAAAGAAAATAATATTCCCAGCGAAACATTTGAAAGATCTCCCTTCCCAATTTTTACAGCTAAAGTTGAAGAGTTTGAAGAAAAAATTACAACACTTGAGTTTGAAATATTTACCCTAAAAAATGTTAAATCGCAACTGGAAAACAGTCAGCAGTTAAACATTTATGAAATGATTGCCATGCTGGCTGGCACAAATAGCGAAAAGGTACTTGTCAGTATCCTATCAAACCTTCAGGATCTTGTAAACGAAAAAAATCAATTATTGAATGATGTGACAGAAAACAACATGCGCATTAAAATAATTGATAAACAAATTGCAAATCAAAAGAAGCTCATTCTTGATTTTGTAATAAACAACATAAGCAGATTAAAAGAAAGAAAAACGGAATATCAAAACAAGATTAACGAGTATGAACGAAAACTCTTTGCTGATGATTCATTTGATAAATTAGAATTTGCCCGTCTTCAACGTCTGCAGTCGATTAATGAAGGTTTCTACAATCAACTTATACAAAAGAAAGCAGAATACATGATCTCACAAGCAGGTTATGTTACACAAAACGTAATATTGGAACGCGCCAATGCCAACCTTCAATCTATCGCTCCCAAGAGAGAACAAATCCTAATTGTTAGTTTTGTACTCGGATTAATTCTTTTCTTCATCTTCATCTTCATTCGTTACCTCTTGTTTAATGAAATCACCTCAGTGAACTTGATAAAGAGCTACACAAAAGCCCCTGTTATTGGCGTTGTGCCTGCATATAAGAAATCTGTTCCGGTATCACAACTTCTGGTTAATCAGAAACCCAACTCCATGTTTACAGAAGCTTTTCGCAATATCCGCTCCAACCTGCAGTTTCTGTCCCCTGGTGCAGGCTCAAACGTTATTACAGTTACCTCAACAATAAGCGGCGAAGGTAAAACATTTGTGGCGATGAACCTGGCCGGAATACAAGCTATTTCAGGCAAAAGGGCAATAATACTTGACATGGACATGCGTAAGCCACGCCTGCACCTCGGATTTAATGTGGACAATGATAAAGGCATGAGCACCATCCTTATAGGTAAGCATACTTACAAGGATTGTATTTTTATGTCAGAACAAAAGAATCTTGATTTCATTACAGCAGGTCCGGTACCGCCCAACCCAGCCGAACTGGTCTTCAGCCCCCGAATGGATGAACTCATTGAACAACTCGAAGAACTTTACGACGTAATTATTATTGATACACCACCAATTGGTATCGTAACAGATGCCCTCGCCAACTTGCAACGAGCTAATTACCCTGTTTATGTGCTCAAATCGAACCTGTCTAAACGTAATTTCCTGGAAAACATTAACGCACTCATAAAAGACAAGCGTTTAGATAACCTGTCCGTAGTATTCAATGCTGTAGACATGGCCAAACGCCGATATGGATATGGGTACGGATACGGTTATGGATATGGCTACGGTTATGGCTATTACTCCGACGAAGAGGACACTTCAAAAAAAGGATTCTTTAAAAGAATATTTAAAACCAACAAAGCATAAAACCATATTGACCAAAAAGTTATGGAAAACGCACTTCTATTGACCTTATTTTTCATGTACACTTTTCTTCTTGGATTTTTAATGCACAAATACCTCATTAACCGTTCAAGAACCTATAATTTACACAAAGCAAATATATCAGCTGTAAGATGGGAGCAACAATCAAAACCTATCTTTGGCGGAATTACATTTTTCAGCCTTTTTATATTTGGGTTGATAAACTATATGGTATTTTTCCCATTAGAAATATTTATAAGCGGAAAAAGTATTGCCATAATTCTTGTAGTCACCATTTCATTCCTCATGGGCCTGGCCGACGACCTGTTAAACACCTCTCCCCTATTCAAGTTTGGCATGCAACTGGCTGCCGCCTTCCTGCTCATTTATTTTGGCATTTACATCAACATATTTTCAAATGATATGCTGAATTATCTATTAACTATTTTTTGGGTCGTAGGAATTATGAACTCAATTAATATGTTAGATAATATGGATGCCATCACTACACCAAGCGGCCTTTTCATTCTCATCCTGATTGGATTAATTATTGGTGTAAGGGAACCGGCCGACATGTGGTTTCACCTGACCATACTTATCAGCATATATGCCAGCATGGGAAGTTTTATGATATTTAACTGGCATCCGTCAAAAATGTATATGGGCGATAATGGCTCACAATTCCTGGGTGCTGTGTTAGCGGTGCTGTCTATAATCTTTTTGTGGAACCAACCCATCACGCCCAGCCCGCACACAGGTCTTTTTAAGCTTGCCACGGTACTTATAGCCTTTACAATGCCGCTAAGCGACACGGCTACGGTAAGTATCAACCGCTTGCTTAAAGGCAAGTCTCCATTTGTAGGCGGTAAAGACCATACCACACATCATCTGTCATACGCAGGCCTTTCTGACCACATGGTTGCCCTTGTTTTCATAATAGGGTCATTAATATCTGTTACTTTGGCATTTGTTTTGACTGTGTATTACCCTGATGCCAGCCTTACTACTTTAGTTATATTTTTAGCATGGCCGGCAATCATTTTTACTACTTTATACACATTAACACGAATCGTGAAACCGAACAAATAGTTGATGAATGAAAATTAAAATTATTTCCATTACCGCCATTTTACTGGTGGTAACATTGTGGGGTATTAAAAGCTTATCTCAACCAAACAAGCCGCAGCAACAGCACCAGGTCACAGAAATTGAACACAACACATACTCAGTTAAACCTGCAGATATTCCTGCGCAATTAAGTTTTGCAGGAGAAACCGTTCCTGTACAATTCTACGATGTGCGGGAAAGACTTGACAGGGAACTACTGGTCAATAAATTCTGGCACTCCAGCACATTTCAATTAATTAAAAGGGCCAACCGTTACTTCCCGGTTATTGAGGAAATTTTAAAAGAGGAAGGCGTGCCCGAAGATTTTAAGTATCTGGCTGTAGCTGAAAGCGGACTGCAAAATGTAGTCTCACCCAGCGGTGCATCAGGATTTTGGCAGTTTCTGAAAGGTGCAGCTCGCGATTTTAACCTGGAGGTGAACAGTCAAGTAGACGAACGTTACCACCTGGAAAAGGCCACTCGTGCAGCAGCAAAATATCTAAAATGGAACTACGAAAAGTTTGGAACCTGGACCATGTCGGCAGCCGCATACAATTATGGCCGATCAAACACTTTACAACAAATCGCTCGTCAGAATTGCCATAAATATTACGACCTGTTGTTACCCGAGGAGACAGAAAGGTATGTATTCAGGCTAATTGCCTTAAAACTAATACTCAGCAACCCTGAAAAATATGGATTCATTCTAGACGAAAATGACTTATATGCTCCCATAAAAACAAAAAAAGTTCAAATATCAGGAACCGTAAAAAACTTCGCTAAGTTTGCAGAACAGCACGATATTTCATACCGAATGCTTAAAGAATTTAACCCCTGGCTTAGGGAAAATTATTTGCGAAACCCAAAGAATAAAACATACATCATAAGAATACCAGAAAAACATTTCCGGCATCAATATGACCATCTGAGCTATTGATACTATGACAAAGAAAAAAGAACTTATCGATACCGACTATGCAGACACCATAGAAATCTTAGGTGCGCGCGTACACAATCTAAAAAATATAGACACCTATATTCCCAGAAATAAACTTACCGTAATAACCGGTTTAAGTGGTAGCGGGAAATCTTCTCTGGCTTTTGACACAATTTATGCCGAAGGACAAAGACGATATATTGAAACATTTTCATCTTATGCACGGCAGTTCCTCGGTGGCCTGGAACGGCCTGATGTGGACAAAATTACAGGTTTAAGTCCGGTAATTAGTATTGAACAAAAAACCACCAATAAAAACCCCCGTAGCACTGTTGGTACCATTACTGAGATATATGACTTTATGCGTTTGCTTTTCGCACGGGCAGCTGACGCATATTCTTATGCAAGTGGAAAAAAAATGGTTCGCTACAATGAGAACCAAATAGTTGACCTCATAAAAGAAAGGTTTAACAAGAAAAAAATCCTCATTCTGGCACCCGTTATCAGGGGGCGCAAAGGGCATTATCGCGAACTTTTTGAGCAGGTCAGAAAAAAAGGCTTCATAAGTGCACGCATAGACGGCGAAATTAAAGAACTCAGCCCCGGCCTGAAACTGGACCGGTACAAGATTCACCACATTGAAGTGGTTATAGACAAAGTAATACCGGGTAACACAGCCGACAAACGTTTAAAAGACTCTGTACAAACAGCCCTCAAACACGGAAAGGGTGTGATGATGGCCATAGAAAAAGACACCAACGATCCGGAATATTTTTCAAAACACCTCATGGACGCCGAAAGTGGCGTCTCGTATGATGAACCTGCACCCCATACCTTTTCGTTCAACTCCCCTCAGGGCGCATGCCCGGTTTGTAAGGGTCTCGGCGAAGTAAGCGAATACGATATCGACAAACTCATCCCGGACAAAAAGCTGAGTATAAAAAAAGGGGCCATAGCGCCACTGGGAAAATATAAAAGTAGTCTCATTTTTTGGCAAATAGAAGCACTGGCAAAAAAACACAACTGCACCACTGATATGCCCGTCAGCAAGCTGCCCGATGAACTGATTGACAAAATTCTTTACGGAACAACTGAAAATGTAAAAATTGAAAACACACCTTTGGGCCGAAGTTCATCCTACATGTTGAGCTATGCAGGAGTAGTCAATTATTTATCACAACTGGATGCCGAGGATCTAAAAACTTCAAAAAAAGGTCACGACAGATACCTCAAAAAATCAACATGCCCGGAATGTAATGGCACCCGGCTAAAAAAAGAAACGCTCTACTTCAAAATTCATGACAAAAACATTGCAGAATTAAGTGCAATGGATATTGACCAACTCCACAACTGGTTCAATGATATAGACCCACATTTATCGAACAAACAATACTCAATTGCCAAAGAAATACTGAAAGAAATCAGAAGCCGACTCGGTTTCCTGCTAGATGTAGGATTAAGTTACCTTGCTCTAAACCGAAGCGCCAAAAGTCTCTCGGGCGGAGAAAGCCAACGCATACGTTTGGCCACACAAATTGGCTCACAATTGGTCAATGTACTCTACATCCTCGATGAACCCAGTATAGGATTACATCAGCGCGACAACATAAAACTAATCAACAGCCTAAAACAACTGCGCGATGCCGAAAACAGCGTAATTGTTGTAGAACACGACCGGGAAATGATAGAATCTGCTGACCATGTTATTGACATTGGCCCGGGTGCGGGCAGGCATGGAGGTCATATTGTAGCTGAAGGAACCATCAAAAAAATAAATGAAACAGGCGGACTAACTGCCGACTACCTAAAAAACAATAAACGCATTGAAGTCCCCGCGCAACGCCGGCCTGGCAACGGTAAAAAAATACATTTAGAAGGTGCTACCGGGAACAACTTAAAAAATGTAAATATCGATATACCGCTCGGGCAATTTATCTGTGTAACCGGAGTAAGCGGTAGCGGAAAATCGACCCTCATCAATGAAACTTTGCACCCAATACTTAACAGACACTTTTATCGCTCCATTAAAGATCCACTGCCATACAAAAATATTGAAGGCATAAAAAATATAGATAAAGTAATAGAAGTAAATCAAAGTCCACTGGGACGCACACCCCGTTCTAACCCGGCTACTTACACGGCTATATTTGATGAGATAAGAAAACTCTTCACACGGTTACCTGAAGCTAAAATCAGAGGCTATAAACCCGGACGCTTTTCATTTAATGTAAAAGGTGGCCGGTGCGAAACCTGCAAGGGTGCAGGAGTTGAAATTATCGAAATGAATTTTTTACCAGATGTTCATGTAAAATGTAAAGACTGTGAAGGCCGACGCTATAATCGCGAAACACTCGAAGTGCGGTTCAAAGGTAAAAGCATTTCTGATGTACTGGATATGACAATTAATCAAGCTGTAGAATTTTTTCAAAATATTCCAAAACTCGAGAAAAAACTCAAAACGCTGCAAGAAGTTGGCCTGGGCTACGTGACCCTGGGGCAACCCTCTACCACGCTAAGTGGCGGCGAATCGCAAAGGGTTAAGTTAGCATCGGAGCTGGCGAAAAGAGATACAGGTAAAACACTGTACATTCTCGATGAACCCACAACAGGACTACATTTCGAAGACATAAAAGCCTTGCTGGAGGTACTCAATAGTTTGGTAAACAAAGGAAATACGGTTATAGTTATTGAACATAACCTGGATGTGATTAAATTTGCTGATTACATCATCGATATTGGTCCGGAAGGTGGCCGCGGTGGAGGAAAAATAATCGCTACAGGAACGCCGGAAGCAATCAGTAAAAATAAAAAGAGCTATACTGCAGCTTACCTGGCTGACGAACTAAAAAGACAATTGTATGCAGGTTGAAATAATAATTGAAAATAACGGTAACAGAAAAAAGTACGAACAAGGCTCATGCCTAAAACAAATTGCCAACGAACAGTTACCAAACCCTGAAAAACCCATTCTTGGAGCTTTTGTAAACAATAAGCTCAAAGAAATGAACTACTTGATTTACAAACCCAAAATGGTTCGCTTTATCGACATTACAGACCCGGCCGGTAAACGCATGTATGTTCGTTCTATCTCTTTTGTGCTGATTAAAGCTGCACGAAAACTGTTCCCAAAAGCCATAGTAAAAATAGAGCACAGTATTTCAAATGGTTATTATTGTGAATTCGAAAATCTGGGCCGTAAACTTGAAATTGATGACGTTTCAGCTATTTACGAAGAAATGCACAAAATAATCAATGCCGATTTGCCTTTTGAACGCGAAGAAAAACTTACTACCGAAGCCATTGAAATTTTCAGAAAACATAATCTCGATGACAAGGTTAAACTCTTAAAAACCCGTCGCCAACTTTACACTTCAGTATATTACCTCGACGGGCTACCCGAATACTTTTACGGCTTTTTAGTTCCTTCTACAAAATATTTAAAAGTTTTTGCACTCAACAAATACTATGATGGTATGTTGCTGCAAATTCCTAAACAAAACAATCCAGACGAAATTCACGAAATTATACTACAGGATAAACTCTTTGGCATTTTCCAGGAATATAAAAACTGGGTTGAAGTTATTGGCATGAGCCACATTGGAGCCATAAATGAATCCGCGCTGAATGGTGATGTAGCCGACATCATTAAAGTAAATGAGGCTCTACAGGAAAAGAAACTATCGAACATTGCCGACCAAATTCACAGCAGGCAACAACAGCCAAGGTTAATTCTTATTTCAGGTCCCTCATCATCAGGAAAAACCACCTTTTCAAAAAGACTGACTATTCAGCTAAAAGTACTGGGTTACAAACCTGTTAATATTTCACTCGACAATTACTTTGTAAACCGCGAAGATACCCCCCTGGATAAAAACGGGGAATACGATTTTGAAAATATCGATGCTCTCGACATAGAATTTTTCAACCAGCAATTGCTGGATTTATTTGCCGGAAAAAAGGTGGAACTACCCAAATTCAGCTTCGAAAAAGGGGAACGCTATTTTAACGGCGATTACATGCAAATTGACGAGCAAACATTCGTCATTGTTGAAGGTATACATGGCCTAAACCCGAATCTAACGCCACGTATTCCTGCCGATCAGAAATATAAAATCTATGTTTCTGCCCTCACAGCACTCTGTATGGATAGCCACAACCGTATACCCACAACTGATAACCGACTCATAAGGCGCATTGTACGCGATCATCAATACCGGGGATACAGCGCTACCGATACCCTTAAAAGGTGGCAAAGCGTTACGCGTGGTGAAGCTAAATACATTTTCCCGTTTCAGGAAGAAGCCGACAGCATGTTCAATTCCGCATTAATATTTGAGTTAGGAGTACTGAAAAAATATGCAGAACCAATACTGCAAGAGGTGTTCCCGGACGAGCCAGAGTATGCAGAAGCCAATCGGTTGCTGAAATTTTTCCGTTATATAAGCCCAATATCTGATGACGAAATTCCGCCAACGAGTATCTTAAGAGAATTTTTGCACGGGAGCAGTTTCAATTATCATTAACGGTAATTGAATGTGCGTAAAACCATAAGCATCCCACCCAAAACTATACCTAAGGATCTTTTTCCTGTTTTGTGCACCACATCGACGTCCTAAAATCCGATCGTTGATTATCAATTAGTTAATCTAAAAATATTCAATATTTGGGTGACCCGTCTTATTTTTAGGGCATGTTTTTGTTTAAAATATGAGAGGTTGAAACTTATTAGTTCTGTTTTGTGCATTTTATCTACACCCATCAAAACCTCAAATTAATAAGTTAATTTTGAGTCGCTTATATCGAGAAAGCTATAGTCCGCGCAAAATCTTTTTAAATGCCTGGTTAGGCTCAACACCAGTTGGGTCATTGGTATATTCAGGTTTTAATCCTATTACAAAAAACATGTTCACCTTACCAATGTTTTTCACTTCTATTTCGCCCCTCGGGATACACTCAAAATAATCCTTTACGAACTCGTGTGTTGTTTCCGAAATGTTGACCGAATTTACAGCTCCGCTTGTTTCCAGGCGGGCAGCAAGATTAACGGTATCGCCCCAAATGTCGTATGCAAATTTGCGCTGGCCAACCACTCCTGCAAACACCTCACCTGAATGTATTCCAATACGGCATTCCCAAACTGTTTCTTTATTGAGCATGCGGGGTTTATTATATTCAAACAAAAACTGTTGTATTTCCAGCGCTGCCATTACAATATTTACATGGTGACTATTATTTTTCATAGGCATACCCCCGGCACACATGTAAGCATCGCCAATGGTTTTTATTTTTTCTATAAAATGCTTTTCAATTATTGTATCAAACTTTGAGAACAAATGATCCAGCGTATGCACAATTTCAACAGGTTCAAGCTTTTTGCATATTTTTGTAAACCCCTTAAAATCGGCAAACATAACCGTTACAGCCTTATGTCTTTTAGGTTTCTTTTTACCTTTTTTAAGTTGGTGCGCAACCACTTCAGGCAAAATATTGTGTAACAGTTCATCGGTGCGTTCTTTTTCTCGCGATAGCTCCTCATGTTTCTCGTTAAGTTGTTCGCTCTGAGCCTTTAATTCATGATTGGCGTCCATGAGTTCCTCGGTTAACCTTTGCAGTGACTCTCTTTGCTCCTCCAAAAGGTTTCCTGAAGTTTTTAACTCCGTAATATCTGCTTCAATGGCAACCAACCATTTGATTTGCGTACCTTCAAAAACAGGTGAAAACGTGGTTTGCAGATATCTGGTTTCACCCTTTGGGGTCTGAATAGAAGAAACATAATCAACCGATTTTCTGGATTCTTTTAATATAGCTATACTATCCTTCAACTCTTCGGATTGGTTAAATCCATATAGATCCCTACCAAACTTTTGAACAAACTCTGTTTTTGAATAACCATAAATCGTTTCAAAAGCCTTGTTAACCCAAAGCAATTCGCCTTTTTCATTGAAAATAATCACAGCATTTTGAATTGCATTAGCCAACTGCATGAGTGACCTATGAGCCAGTGGCGCTTGCATAAGATATTCTACAAAATGCTGAATCTTATCGAATAAAAATTCCTGATTAGATTCTTGAGGCAATATTTCATCAATAAGGCTGCCCGGCAAGCTCCCTTTAACGCCCCAAACCACAGCATTTTCAGGTAATACGATGTCGTTATTGTTTTCTGGTTTGGCCAGCAAAATCAGCAGGTCAACAGTCTTATAATTCCCAACCTCTGATGAGGCATACACAAAATTAATATAGGGAAATTTTTGAGTGAAATGATCAAGCTCAAGCGTTCGCTCAGGATCAAAAAATATTATTGTATAAAGTCCTGTTGAATTCATAAACTTTTAAAGATAAAAAATAATCCTAAAAAAGCCTATAAAAAAAAGGATTCCGGCTTGGGGAAACCGAAATCCTGCTACGAAAGTGAAAGAAGCAGGATCGGGGACCAATCTAAATATAGTTTCTCATAGCTGTAAATTTAAATTGATGGCCTATCGGGAAATATTAAAAAAATTATTGCAGACAAATGTAATAAAACTGATCAATGTCCCGATCCTTTATAACTGCCATGTTGTATGGAGCTTGGCAGTAACCTTCAAAGTAACTTAGTTGCAAATACGGGTAGCACTATTTTACTTTTCATTTAATAGACACAAAAAAACATGAAGGTTGTAAAAAGAAAGGATTTTTTTTACTTGAGAAAGATATCGCCCCCTATGAACTCATTATTAAATAAGTACCTAATAAAATAGGTTCCTTTTTTAAGATTTTGCACTGATAATTCAATATTTTTTTCGCCCATCACCTCTTTTTCTTTTATCACAGTACCGTTGATATTATAAATCCAGATTTTGTACAGTGGTAAGGTTGATCGAATATGAAGTATGTTTTTTACTGGAATTGGGGATAGCTGCACCTCATCATTGGCAGAATCTAACTCTTGCAGTCCAACCAATGGATTAATATGCGTAGTTCCAACTTTAAATTCTAAATTGACAGGAGGATCAAAATCTCCTTCGAAAACAACTTTCAGGGGATAAGATACTTTTCCGGCAGTTTCCGGCAATATAAAATACGTACCTGCTGGTAAATTTTCGAACTCAAAATTTTCCCCTTTTACTCGTGCAAAATCAATGGGCTCTTCAAATGAATTTAAAAGATACACGGTTAACGGTAATTCCCTTTCGATATGGTCATTAAAAATATAACCATGAATTTTATTAAATCCGTGAGGAATAAAATCTGATTCTAAAACAGCAAGCCTTAAATCTTTAATTTCATGACCAACATCGAGGACATCCGCGTCCTGCCAATAAAATTCACCACCCAAATAAGTTGGCAAAAGCCTTGGGGCATAATTATTGTCTCCAAAATCAGGTACTAACTTCAATAAATATTTTGAATTAGGTTCACACCAAAACTTAAATCTTCCGTGTGGATCTGGTCTAATGGTTTTAATCACATTATTCTGATTAAAGTCAAAACCAATGAGCCAAATAAAAGCATTGGAAAGATAATTATCGTTGGTGTGTATATTACCTCTGACATAGCTTTCTCGTCCGGCCAGAACCTCTTGAACAACTGTATCAATGCACCCTACAGGATTCTCAGTGATCAACCTTACATTGTAAACACCTTTTTCCTCGTAATCATATTCAAGTTCAGCAAGGTTACTGGTGCCTCCATCACCAAAATCCCATTGATATGTAATAAACTCATTATAACCGTATTGGGAAGAGAAGAAAAATTCAAACTCTGATTCTGGCTTGACCAGAAACTTTGAGCTACATGCCTGTGGTGTTATATTATGACAAATTGAAAAGTCAATATGCAAGCAAGTGTCTGCCTTCAAAAAAACGGTGTCGGAATGTGTGCGCCAAAAACCACAAAACCCAACAGTTTTAACAATTATTATATCACTTTGAGTATCTATTAGAAATAGATATCGTCCGGATTCATTTGTTGTTGTTTTTTTTAAAAAGCCATCCTGATCAAATAAAAATACCGGATGATCCTGTAGAGAATCTCCCTGTGTTCCTATTAGACTTCCTGTAATCTCGACTTGCGCATATATATTCAATTGCGCTAAAGCCAAAAAAAACAATATAACAATCCGAAAAACCATCCCCCTAAATTAGTAAAAAATATAACCTAATGCAACTCCAAACCGCAAATATCTTTTCGCAACTAGCTGATCGCTACGGTATATACTAAAAAGCGAATATCGGAGTGAGGGAGTTAAACTTAAAGCTTTTGTTGGTGATAAGTTATATTTTATGCGGAACCGAAAAGCAAGATCCAGGTTTACCCGATGAAAATAGGTTTCATTAAGTTGTCGTATAAAGTGAGATTTATCGATCACTTTCCCCCTTACTCTGGCCAGCCAGGTTAAATAAACACCCGCTTCAAAAGCTAACTCAAAGGGACGCCAAACAAAATTATATCCGAACAGTAATGGCATTTCCAGGTAAAAATATCTATTGGTTAAATCAAGCAGGGAGGTATCATAATTAACTTCTTGTACGGTATCATTTACAGTCATACTGAAAGTATCGACATGCATAATATACACAGTATCTGGCAATTGATCCGTATCCAAGAAATAGGCTGTATCAATTATAGTCGAATCGTAGGTAATGGGGATACTATCAAAGTAAGCTGACTTATAATTATCATTAATCCGGGTATTAAAAAAAGACATGTCGAGCCCTGAACGCACATAAAAGTTACCATATGGGAAAAATATATTGCCATATACTCCAAATCCATTCGTATTGGTTTGGGCCTGGCTGTAGCTATCATACAAACCTTTATTGTAAAACCTATTATTGTAGTAATAAGAAATCCCAGCCTCTACCCAGGGTCTATATTTAAAAGGGGCTTTGGTTCTATTTGGTGGAAGTATAAATTCAGGAGGTTTCTGCATTACAGGAGATAAGTGAGGGGGGCGAATGGGTAATTTTGCAGTCAGCCACAAAGTATCGTAAATAATAATTTTCCTGAATACCTGGGGTTTATTATTGACCATTGTATCAACAAAAATGGTATCTGATCGGATAGAAATATTCTGCTGCGAATTAGCTTTTTGAGTAAAGCACGCAACAAACAATAATAAAAAGGCTATCTGTCCCCAACCCTTAAACATAAATCCCCTGATTAAAAGTAACTAAATTAAGTTTCTTTTTTCTTTTCAGGGAAAAAACAGACCACTTTTTAAAACTTAATTTGCAAAACACACAAAACAGGAGCTTTATTTTAAAGAGTCAATTACCCTTACGTGCTCGTAAATTGTTATGGTATCAACGGATGTGCTGGTTTGAACTGGCAACTCCACTTTTATGGGTTTATCATCATAGCTATTAAGCGGGGCTTGCATAAAACTATCCAGATCGAATGGCATTAAAGCAGGATGCATTCGCAAATTAATACTTTCCATACTACTTTCCTTGTTTACTTTTGCTTCGGGAATTGAAAATAGTGTAATTGCAGCACCTCCTACCACAACAACTGCCGTATAGGTTATTAGGTGAGATTTTAAATGAGCCATAATTTGCCCTAATAAACTTACCGAGCCCGGAATAGCACTAGTTCCTGCTGCAGTAGTTCCGGCAATAGAAGAAAAATCCATAGGTGGGGCGGAGATATTTGCTTTTTCTACACTTTCTTTTACAAATTTATCAACATGTACATACTGCCTACCGGGTAGTAGAAAAGCCAAAATAGATAGTTTTTTTATATGCCTTAATTTCATTTCTGCGTGTTTCGTTAGCTGTTTGTGTAATAGAACTCTGGCTCTTTTAAGTTGTGTTTTGGATGTACTGGCCGTTATCTCTAATTCACGGGCAATCTCTCTGTGTTTCTTGTTTTCGAATACATAAAGGTTAAACACTGCCCGAGCCTTAGCCGGTAAATGCTGAAGGCAATTCAAAACATCTTCATGTGTCAATCCTGCTTCAAGCAATAGTTTCCTTTCTTCAGGCAGGTCATCTTTATCTACCTCAATTTCACTTTCATTTATTCCATCAAAAGCCTCATGGTAGTCCGGAGTATACCTGTTAGTGCGTAGTTTATTTAAAGCTACACTTACCACAATCCGTTTCATCCATCCTTCAAAAGAACCTTTACCTTTAAATTGCGAAAGCCGCTCATAAATCCGGAGAAAACTATCATGCAATAAATCTTCTGCTTCGGCATAAGAGCTGCTGTAACGCAAACATACTTTAAATAGGGTTGGCGCGTAATTAGTATAAATTTCTTGCAAATCGTTCTTCACGGCAATAATTTTTTTACTTTCACGCGCTTTCCACAATGGATAGACACGAAAAAGCAAAATGGTTGTAAATTACAAGTAAATTATTTCTCATTTTTTATTACTGCTGCATTTCTTCCTGTTTCGCCCCCATCTCTTCTTGCAGAATAAAAATCATTATGAAATCTAAAGGTACACATTTTTGATTGTTCAATTGAAATATCCGGGAGGCCCATATCACTTAGTTGTATATAATTTGCCTTCCACAAATTGAGCAAAAACTTGCTATTAGGTTGCTTTTCGAACAACAAGTTTGTTTGATGACCAGCATCAGCAAAGTTATCAAAGACATCCGGGCCCACCTCATACACCTGCGGCGAAATTGAAGGCCCAATACCGGCAACGAGATTTTCGGGTTTTGTGCCAAAATTTTCCTCCATGGCACAAATAGTTTTTTCTGCAATTCGTGCATTTGTCCCCCGCCATCCGGCATGAATAGCTCCTACTGCCTTGGTTTTGCTATCATAAAGTAAAATGGGAACACAATCGGCAGTTACCACTCCTATTGCCATCCCCGGCACGTTTGTAATAAGCGCATCTGTATTTAAAAAAGAATCATCTATATTTTCCAAAGTTACAATACCCACATTGCGGGTGTGCTTCTGTTCCGGGAAAACCAGGTTTTCGGTTTTCACATTTAGAAAAGCTGCAATCTTGTTCAAGTTTTCCTGTCCCCATGTGCTGTTCGAATCAAAAACCTTCGTAGTCACAATATTTGGCGTCAATATTTTTGAAAAACTGTAGGCAAGGATATTTTCTTCAAAAATTCGCTTCATAAACTATAATTTACAAACTCCACACAAGCCCATCGTAGGCCGGACCTATATTATGAGGAAGCTCGGCATTTACTGCAGCATGTAAGCCAAGCTGATGACTAATATGAATGAATCGGGTTTGCTCGGGTTTGAGTTTTTCGACTATTTGCAATGCTTGTGCAAGATTAAAATGAGATAAATGTGGTCGTATACGCAAGGCATCGATAATCAACAACTTCAGCCCGGTCAATTTTGCCATAGCTTCCTCAGGAATTTCGCTGACATCAGTCAAATAAGCTACATCATCTATGCGAAACCCCAGAACAGGTAGCTTATAATGATACACCCTAATGGGTTCAATCTCAAAAGAACCGATTCGTATTACATTTTCGTTTATTTCATGTAAAATCAGTTCGGGCGCGCCGGGATACTTATTATCCGTAAAAACGTATGGAAACTGCTGCTTTAGAACCTCCATTACTCTGTTTTCTGCCCAAATATCGACCGGCTGGTTTGAGATAAAATTAAAAGATCGTAAATCATCCAACCCTGCAACATGGTCGTTATGTTCGTGTGTAAACAACACTCCCGATAATCGCCTGACATTATGCGTGAGCATTTGTTGCCGAAAATCAGGCCCGGTGTCTATTACCAAACTGTGTGTTCCTTTTTCCAGCATTAAAGCGGTTCTTAACCGCTTATCTCTTGGATCTTCGGATTGGCATACTTCACAACCACACCCAATAACGGGTATTCCCTGCGATGTTCCGGTTCCTAAAAATGTAATTTGCAAAACTTTTTATTTTAAACTCAAATATATGAGATACACTAACACTATTACAGCCATTACGGCCGAAGGTATAGCAGCTTCCTTTCCAAACAATGCAAGGGAAGTAGTAGCTGTAAACCCACTACTTTTTATCGTCAACAACAGGTTCTGGCTCACTTCTGTTTTTGAGTCGACCCATTGAAATTTTCTGTTCAACTTATCATAGATAAAACCAAGCACAAATGTTAATACAAACAGAAGCAAGATACTTTTAAACAACACACCAGAAACATCAAAAAACACATGGCGATTCAATCCTACGGCAACGAATATAATAAAGGCAAACCCCAAATCGGTAACCCGTCCCCTACTTTTTTCCACCCATGGTCGTATTGGTTTTAGAAGCAGAACACGTGAAAGTATCAGCGGCACCACAATAATTTTTATCAGAAAAATTAAAATATCCGTGCGTTGCAATGAACTCTCAGTTGGAAAAAGATCAAAAACCCATGGTAAAATAAGCACTGCTGCAATATAAGAACCCAATGTTGCCAGGATTGTATATTTGCTGTTACCATGCAATATTTGCGAAAATGGAATAACCGCAATACCAGGCGGTGAAAAAGCAATAACAACAAAACCCATAAAATACGGTCCTGTTGGGAAAAGCAACCAGGCCAGCAAAATGGCTATTGCCGAAAAAACTACATAGTTAAAAAATATACCTGCGCCAAATATTTTCAGTGTATTGCTAAAAGGAACAAGCGACTTAAAAGAAATTCCCGTAGTAGAGACCAGCATAACCAGCGCAAGCACCCATATGGTGTAAGGTTCGAGGGGTGTTGCAACATCTCCAAACAGCATCCCGGCAACAACCGCCAAAACAAGAATAGTATTGCGGTTCCTGATTATTTTCTTCAATAAATTTAACATACAATGCTATTTGAAGCGTAAATTTTATTGCAGACAAATGTAGCAAATCATCAAACTATTAGCAATAAACAAAACACTATAAACAGGGCAAACGCATTTAAATTTTTAATACTTTTTGTCTAAAGTCAGGGTTTAAGGCAGCTAATAATCTTTTATTCTTTTTACTTGCTTTAACAGATTTCTCTGTATTTAATAGAGATAGAGCAATT